>DATEUU010000070.1:0-5066 GCA_035283025.1 archaeon
TGCTATGACTCCTGTAGCGCCAGATTGCACTATACCTCTGGTCAGTCCCGCACCATCACCCGCGACATAAAGGTTCTTTATCATAGTTCGCAAATGCTTATCAGTAACTACCCTTCTTGCGTAGAATTTTATTTCAGGAGCATAGAGCAATGTGCTTCCTGTCCATACGCCTGGTATGACATTATCAAGTTTCTCCAAACCCTCTATAAGGTTTCTTGTTATCCTACCAGTCAAAGCCATGGTGATGTCACCAGGTACACAATCTCGTAAAGTTGGCTTCACATATGCTTTGTTTATGCTGTCCCATGTCGATCTTTTCCCTTTTCTCAAATCTTTGACCCTTTGGATTATAGGGCTTCCTCCAGATAAGCAATTTGCCAATCGGCCCAAATGAGTGCCATATTCTTCAGTGTCCTCTTGCGGGTGGGTCAGTTCTGTTGTCACCAAAAAAGCAAAATTAGTGTTTTCGGATTGCTTGCCAAACTTAGAGTAAGAATGGCCATTGACTCCATACACACCATCACCATATTTATCTCGTGTAACATAGCCTCCATAGCAAATGCAAAAAGTCCTCACCCTATCATCATAATGGTGGGTTTGTATGTAGAACTTTGGATCATGGCAGTTATATTTGTTCACTATATCATGCATGACCTCATTTTTTACTTCAACCCTTACACCAACATCCAATGGGTTGAATTTCACCTTGATTTTGAGGCGATCGCACAACTTCTTGAACCAATCCTGACCAGATCTACCAGGGGTTGACCTGCCAGGAGCTATAATAACACTGTCGCATGCTAATCTCTCTTCATCTGTCACGACTTTTTCTACAAGATTATTTTTAACTTCTAGATTCTTGACTTCAGAGCACAACTTGAATTTTACCCCTTTACCTTCTAAATCCAACTTAAATTTCTCCATTACTTCAGGCAAGCGGTCAGAGCCAATATGTTTTTGTTTTATTTTGATAAAATCTATTCCTGCTCGTGTTGCTATTCTCCCCAATTCTTCTAGTTTTTCCTCATCGTAGTAGTTGTCAGGTTCGCCATACTTTTGGAATGTTTTGTCTATCCCATCAATAATTCCCCAGGCCTCGTCTTTAGTTACAAATTCCGTGAGATCTCCACCAATAGTAGGATGAAAATTGAACTTACCGTCGATATGTAGGCCAGCACCACCCACCCTGTTTGATTTGTCTATAACTGTTATGTCGAACGCATCATCTACCAGTTCTTTTGCTGCAAACATGCCTGCAGGACCAGCACCGACTATCACTACTTTCTTCAAAAAATATCCTCTGATAATTATGCAAATAGAAGATATAAGCCTTTTCTCTATTTGAATATAATTCCAGTTTCTTTGGACCAGAGCAGCAAGTCCAAATTTTCTATAGGAATTCTAACCGATTGAGAAAATTCTTTCATCGCACTTTCAGTTTTCAAATAAGCTTTTTTTGTCAAGCATTTTGGCATGTCTTTTATGACTCCATATTCTTTCAGATTCTTCAAAATGTGAACATCTAAAATAGCTAAATCACCGCCGAGTCCGATGTTCCTGAGAAAATGTGAGGCTTCCTTGAATCCCAGGCCTTTGACATTTTCAACTAGCCATTCTCTGAGCTCGAATGCGTCTTTGATTGACTGAATTCTATCTTTGATTTTCAATTTTTCATTCTCAGTAAAGAGATTCCTCGCTTCAACAATGTACGAAGCTTTTTTATCGCCAAATCTGACTGCATTCAAAAATGGCCTTATCTTCTCTGCATCGCCTTTGTACAAAAGTTTGTTTTTTTCAAGAGAAGAGATCGCTTTCCAGCAAATAGTTGCCCTTGATTGCGGAGTGCAAATGCAAAATGCCAGCTCTGCAAATATTCTTTCGTCCGATTGGCTCAAAATGTTCTTAAATTCTTCCAATCTTCTTCTTATATCTTCCTTTTTTGCTTCATAGCATTCAAGCAACTCTTTAATGCTTCCGGCCATAATATCCATTCTAAATATATAGTATAAAATCTATTTGAAAGAAGAGAAAAACATTTTAATTAGAATAATCAAACATAATCTGATAGACTATGCAACTGTCCGCATCGGGTCAACCACATCTCTTCCTTAATTGGAGTTATGGCATGGTCTATTCAAGATTTGGAACAATCACCAAAGCTTGATTGGGGATGATTCCACTTTTGCTTTTCAACTCCGCTCGGATGACCTCAAACCTATAAAATCTATATGCGTATCGGATCCTGTTGAGAAAGGATAAATAGCTAAACCCAAGGAGAATTCCCATTAAACTTATCTATTGGCTATACCTATCCCTCAAAAATAGTTGTAGATCATTTTTTATTTAGAGTTTTTAGTTTACGAATAGCCTTATTTATATAGATTTTTGCTTTTGATTTTAGTCTGTCTCTAAATTTCTCAAGCTTTGAATTGAAAATCAGTTTGATAGATATCAAAATCAGGCCCAAACTTTCTGTCACTATTTCAAATATGCCAAAACCTATCCTTGTAGGAGCGCAGTCGAACTGATATTTGACTATCGGATACAGATACGGGACAAAGTCTTCTGCATCTCCAACTAAATGAAGGATTGATCCTAGCAATACAGCCAAGGCAATTTCCTTTTTTCTTGTCAATCCGTAAACCAGAAGGCTCAGGACTGGTGCAAAGAAAACACTGTGGGCGATGAATCTCCCGCAAGGAGAAAATCCAAAATAAAACAGAGCCTTATCAACAATATCTGGAGCTAGCGCCCCCACTGCTGCAAAAAGGGCTGGAAAATACAGCATAGTCGAAAAAAATACTGCAATGCCTATATGCGCAAATGGTAGCATTCTATCATCTTAAAGAGAGTTCAATATAAAATCTATGGTGATTTGGATTCCTCCATCCTCTTTATGAAATCCAAGATTTTATCCACAGCTTCTTTTGCAGTCAATTTGGAGTTCTCAAGGAAAAAGTCGGCCGATTTCTTCTGATCAAAATAGTCAAACCCGTATATCTTTTTCCAATTTTCTCTCTCAACTTTCTCCCTTTTTGAAATTTCTTCTAGAGCCTGATCAAATGGAACATCATCTCTTTCTGCCGTTCTTTTCGCTCTGGTGCTCAGGTCACTTTCAATCCATATTTTGTAATCTGCTATATCATACAGCATGTGGATCGACAACTTGCCGCAAATTACTATGTTGCCTTTCTTTGCCATCTCCATCTGGATGTTATCGAAATTTTTTTCATGAAAATCCTTACTTTCCCCAAATTTGCTCCAAACTTCTAGCGCGGCTTCTGATTCTTTCTTTTTTGAAAAGTTTTTGAAAGCTTCCCCAGGGGAATAATAGCTCAATTTGAGTTTTTTTGCTACCATCTTCGATATAGTAGTGCTTCCAGAACCCGGTGGGCCAGAAACGGCAATAACTAATACCTTCATTCTTTCATCTTTTTTTTAAGAAATTCTTTCACCAGTTTCACTGGCATATTTTCAGCTTCTTCTTTTGTCAAATTTTTATTATCAATAACAAAGTCATATATTGATTTGTCAAAGGCGTCTATCCCGTATAATTCATTATATTTTTTGTTATCCTCCTCGTCCCTCTTTTCAATATTCTTCACAGATTCTTCCAATGGTACATTGTCTCTTAGCGCAGCTCGTGACGCTCTTACTTCTAAAGGGCAGTCGTAAAAGATTTTGACATCGGCCCAATCTCCAGCACACCATCCAGAAAGTCTCGCATCAATAACGACATCGCCTTTCATCGCAAATTCCAAATTCCTTTTGTCCATCTCATAATCCACATCCTTTCCTCTTAGTCTGACCTGCTCTTCAAGAGGTATCCCTTTCTCTTTTGCAATTTTTCTTTGGATATCTCCAGCAAATACATACTCTAGATTGAAAGCTTTTGCCAAGGCCTTCGCGCCGGTTGATTTGCCAGAACCAGAAGACCCCGAGACAGTGATTGTTAGGCCTTTCTTCTTTATCTTATCGACCAGTTCATTTTCAAAAGGCTCTAGAAATTTTATATAAGTCTTTGCCATAATCAAAAATATCTTTTTAATATAAAAAAGGCAACCCTAACGAGTTTTGGAGCTGACATCTAGCTGCTTCAGCAATATATTAAAGCTGTGAAGGCAGCTGATGCAAATTATTTTATTTCCCACCTTCAATGCAGGGTCCTTATCGACGTCCCTCCCAGTTTCTTCAAAATTAAAATCCCTGCCACAAAGAAAGCATTTCATATATAAAATTGATTCGTTTGCCGCTATAAATATTTGGAAGAATTAGTCGATAAGTTTTATTTCAATATGAACCCCAGTTGGAATGTTTATTCTCATCACTTGTCTCAATGTCCTATCATCGGCCTGTACGTCAATCAGTCTTTTGTGAACCCTAAGCTCCCACTTGTCAAAAGTCGCATTCCCATGTCCGGTCCCGTCGCCGCAAGGAGTTTTTAAAGTTGTAACTTTCAAAATTTTTGTGGGCAAAGGAACAGGCCCTTTATAATTTGTCCCGAACTTCTTTGCAATATCTTTTATCTCGGAGCAGATGTTGTCTAACTCGCCTAAGTCCTTCCCTGAAAGTTTTATTCTCGCCGTTTGCATCAAATCACTTTATCATCTTTTCTTAAAGAAGACTATTTAAGCTTTTTGATGTCGGATGTCGAATCATTTCCGTAACTTTTGCTTCTTACTTAAAGCCAAGGAAGAATCTTGGAGAAAGAACCAGCGCAAGGCTCGAGAGAGTGATGATTCTGGCCCAATCCATCAAGTCCAACGGCACCATTCCAAGCAAGCCTTGGAAAAACGGAACATAGATTACAATCACTTGTATCAAAATTGATAAGGCAACCGTGAGAAGCAGATATCGATTCGAGAACGGGCTATATTCTGTTATTGATTTTCTTTCAGATCTGCAGTTGAACACAAGGAACATTTCGGCCATGATTGTGACTGTTATGGTAGCAGTTCTGGCTTTGTCCAATACGTATGCAGGATCCAGGCCATTTGCGGTCCCGTCTACCAGCTGCCAGGTAAATATGCCCATGGCCATCATCGCCAAGAGTGATCCTGAGGCTA
>DATEUU010000071.1:0-4942 GCA_035283025.1 archaeon
AAGGAGGCTCTGTCAGTTTTGACTGCAAGCGACGAAGTGATTTTTGTAACGAATCCGTTGATGCCTGCGGTGAATGATGTGCTGAAATGCCGCGAGGTCATCAAGAGACTCAATTTGAAAATCGACGGCATCGTATTGAACATGGTCAGAAATGAAAAATATGAATTGACCGAGGAGCAGATTGAAAGGATAACAGGCCTGCCTATAATCGCAAGCCTGCCCTTTGACAAGGAGATATTGAATGGGTTGAGCAACAAGACTCCAATCGTCCAATACAGGCCCAATTCAAACTCTAGCATGATATGCTCAAGGCTGGCATCAAATCTTTTAGGCATGCCCTTGGAGCCTGAGAAAAATGTTCTTTCTGGGTTCTACGATGCTTTCAAGAAATTGGGGAATTTCAGGGAGGCATCGAGGATGGACGTCCAGGATTATTCCGGTGACATAAAGACCGATGCCGACAAGATTTTGGACATTGTGAAAGCGCAGGGATCGATAAAAATCAGCGAGCTGGCAAATCGGTTGAACATCTCGAAGGATGAAACAAGAAGTTTGGGGAAAACCTTGGTGGAGCACGGCCTCGTTGAGTTTCATTCCCCATTGTTTAGGGAAACCAGGTTGAGGGTGAAAGGATGACTGAAAGCATTTTGGAAAAGTATTCGGTGACCGTGGACAATGTCACTGGAGAGGTGGAAATAAAAAGAGTTCCGGACGAACTTGTTCCAATTTATTTTTTAAAGCTGCCAAAGATTGAGCCTGGAACATTGGCAATTTTAGACAAGATCAGGGAGAATCTTGTAACAAGAATATCCATCAAGTCGGCAGAGCTTTTGGACATATCAGCGGTCGAAGATCTTAAGCACAGGTTCTACTCATTTGGCCTGGAGTCGATAAAAAAAGAATTGCCAAGTCTGCCCAACGCCACTCAAGAATTGCTGATAGGCCTTTTGATTCAAGAAATGTTGGGCTTGGGAAAGATCGAGATGCTATTGGCAGACGGTGAATTGGAGGAAGTTGTCATCAACAGTGCGACTGAACCTGTTTGGGCATACCACAAAAAACACGGATGGCTAAAGACGAACATCACTGTGAATAACGAATCAGAAACTTTCAACTATGCAGCTTCGATTGGAAGAAAAATAGGAAGACAGATAACAACTCTCAACCCTTTGCTAGATGCACACATACCAAGCGGTGACAGGGTGAATGCCACTCTGTTTCCCATATCCACCAAGGGAAACACCATGACTATAAGAAAGTTCAGGAGAAAGCCATGGACAATTACTGACTTGATAGAATACAGGACAGTTTCTCCGGAAGTAGCTGCTTTAATATGGCTGGCAATTCAGTATGAACTTAACATAATTGTGTCAGGAGGGACTGCGTCTGGAAAGACAAGCTTCCTGAATGTTTTCATGAGCTTCATCCAGCCGAACCACAGGATAATCTCAATCGAGCAGACAAGGGAAATCCAGTTGCCAAGTTTCCTGCACTGGGTGCCTATGACGACTAGAGAGCCTAATCCAGAAGGAAAAGGGGAAGTCTCGATGCTTGATTTGCTTGTGAACAGCTTGAGGATGAGGCCTGATAGGATAATTGTAGGAGAGATTAGAACTGCCGAAGAGGCGGAAGTCTTGTTTGAAGCCATGCACACAGGGCACTCTGTTTATGCCACTCTGCACGCAGATACTGCTGAGCAGACTTACAAGAGGATGGTGAACCCGCCCATCAACATCCCGGAGACCATGATGGAATCACTCAATCTTATAGCAGTTTGCTTCAGGGACAGGAGGCAAGGGATAAGAAGAGTCCTTCAAATAGCCGAACTGATTCCTGGTGATGAGAAAGGTTTGAAGACCAATATACTTTTTAGATGGAAGCCCACAAAAGATGAGATCGTGAAGCAGGCAGAAAGCTATAGAGTCTTTAATGATCTCAGATTGCATACAGGGATGAGCGACAAGGAGATTCAGAGCGACATGGATGAGAAGAAGAAAGTTTTGGAATGGATAGTCAAACATAAAGTAAATACTGTTGACGCAGTTGGAAGGGTTGTGTCCGAATATTATACGAACAGGGAAAATATATTGAAAATCGTTGGGAATGACGACAGACCTGAAAAAATAATTCCACCTGAAATTTTAAAAGGATAATATGAGAATACCATTTGTACCCATGCCGATGGAGAAGGCGCTAAGGGTGTCAAAGCCATTTATTGGAATAGCCGAGAGGCTTGTCAGAACCTTCCCTGGGTTGAGCATAAAGCTCTTCCAGGCAAATCTGGAAATAAAAGACAGGGAATATCTTTCGGTTGGAATTTTCACAGCAATATTTTGGTTCTCAATTGTTTTTTCCATATTCGGTTTAATGACAGCAGTGAAAATCCTTCCTTCATTTTTGATAGGGGTTCTTGCTTCGGTTGCGATTTCGCTCCTCTCTTTTATCTATATAACCATGTATCCGACGCTCCTGATTTCGAAAAGGACCAGGGAGATAGAGAGGAACCTTCTGTTTGCCATGAGGCACATACTGATACAGGTCAAGTCAGGAATTTCGATGTTCGATGCCATGGTGTCTGTCTCTAAAGGCGGATATGGGTTGGTCTCAGAGGAATTTGAAAAATGCACGAAGAATATTTCAACCGGGACTCCTGAGATTGACTCTATAAATGAGATGGCTTTGAAGAATCCAAGCCTCCACTTCAGGAGAATCCTCTGGCAGCTTGCAAATGCGATGAAGGCAGGGGCTGATGTAGCAAGCGCCTTGAATGCCCTTGTTGACAATCTTTCAAATGAGCAGAGAGTCGAGATAAGGAAGTACGGTTCTCAGCTTAACCCACTGGCTCTGATGTATATGATGACAACTGTTGTCATACCCTCTCTTGGCATAACTTTCTTGTTCATTATATCCTCATTCACTGGAATCCAGGTTTCAGAGAGCCTGTTCTATCTGATATTGTTCGTTCTCGCCGTGTTCCAGTTCATGTTCCTTGGTATGATAAAAAACAGGAGGCCTACCTTTGAGATTTAACATGGGCAAAGTATACAGCTATGTTTACAGGCTGGCACCACAGGGGTACAAGAATTGGGTAACGAAGAATCTGAAGTTTGCAGATTTTTCCATAGAGCCGGAGAGATACATCGGCTTCTCCATCATATACAGCTTGTTTTTGGCGCTCGACATTTTAATCATATTTTTTGTGATCGGATTCCCACTTTTGCTTGTTTTGGCCGCTTCGGTTGCAACTTTCTCCCTCTTCCAGGCTTGCCTTCTCAGCATACTGATTCTGGTGTCCAGTGCAAGGAGCAAGGCAGTTGAAGAGGTGCTGCCTGATGTGCTGCAGCTGATGGCAGCAAACATAAGATCCGGATTGACCCCGGACAAATCATTGTTGCTTTCAGCAAGGCCGGAATTCGGCCCGTTGGAGGTCGAGATAAAGAAAGTGGCAAAAAGAACAATTTCTGGAGAGCCTCTGGACGAATCTCTTCAGGGGATGACAGAGAGAATAGACTCCAGGATATTGAACAGGAGCCTGAAGCTTGTGATAGAAGGAATAAGAAAGGGCGGTGAGCTTGCCTCGCTTCTTGAGCAGACTGCAGAGGATATCAGGCATACAAAAATTCTGCTAAAGGAGGTTTCCGCAATTGTTTTGATGTATGTGATTTTCATTTTCTTTGCCGCAGCCATGGCAGCACCCTTGCTTTATGCTATATCGACCTATCTTGTGGAGACCATGGGGAAGATCGGGGGGCTTTTGCCTGGCACAGCATCCGAATTGCCAAAGCAGATGGGTTCTATCAGGCTTACAAGAGTCCAGATGTCTACAGAGTTCCTGATGAGCTATTCCCTGATGTCTCTGACCATCACCTCGATATTCGGTGGCTTGATAATAGGGTTGATCAAGGAGGGGACTGAGAAGGCTGGTATCAAGTTCATACCAATGTTCTTCATAATCAGCATAGGCCTCTACTTTGCCGTCAAGATGATAGTATCCAGCTTTCTCGGGCTTGGCATATAAGCTATAAACTTTATATTCAAAAAATCCCAAATCTTATTTTAGATAGATATGAAAAAAGGACAAGCAGCAATGGAATATCTAATGACTTACGGTTGGGCAATCCTGATCGTAATCGTAGTAGTTGCGGCTTTGTATGCGATGGGTGTTTTCAGACTTGGATCAACATCAGTGGCATGCAGTCCATGTTTCGGCGAATTTGCTTATGTAGATTATTCTGCAACTTCACACGCGCTTGTGATTAGGAGCGGTGCAAGAAGTATCAACATAACATCCATGACACCTGCCGGATTTCAAGCAGACAATGCAGCTTATGTCGGTACGGTGCTTTCGCCCGGTAGGACAATGACTCTGAACACCACAAGTTTGTCAGCGACAGACAATCCGAATTTATTGACGTTTGTCTACATCGACACTGATTCAGGGTTGTCGCACACAGACACAGCAAGCTTGCGTGTATAAGATATTCCCAAAAAGGTAATTGAGAATTTGATTACTTTCTTTTATTTTTATTTCTACCTTATTCTGAATTTGATTGTTCTTAGGTAGCCAGCAATGTTATTTTAATTTTATTATCAGGAAAAATCAAATTAATCTATATGGAAACCGTAGAAAGGGTCAAGACTGGCGTAAAGGGATTTGACGAGCTGATTTCTGGAGGATTCCCGAAAGAATCCACCATAATGATAGCAGGCGGCCCGGGCACTGGCAAAACCACTTTCAGCCTGAACTATCTCGTGAAGGGGGCTCTGGACTACAAGGAGAGCGGGGTCTATGTCTCCCTGGAGGAGGAGCCGTCAAGAATCATAAGCAATACAAAGTCAGTCTTTTCATGGCCCATCGACGAGCTGATAAAAAGGAAGACGTTGAAGTTTGTAAGGGCCGAGCTTTACGACTTTGAGAAGCTGAAAATCATGATAGAGGACG
>DATEUU010000072.1:0-3319 GCA_035283025.1 archaeon
ACAAATTGCCTTGCATCCCCGATTCAGGGAGGCAACCAAAGCTCCCTCGGAGGTTGCTAGCGGTAGATAATACTCTCCTTTAGCATACGTACCCTGGATAGTAAGCGGTCCGGCTATTCCAAGCGGGATTTGGACAGTACCAATCATATTTTCACAGTTTCTTCTACTTGCATCTTCCAAGTGTTTGGGATATATACTGATTGAATCTAGCTTTTTTCCTACTTTTTCCTCAATGAATTTTCGCCGTTTACTAATAGATGTCATTTCCCTCAATTTCATAGAAATTTATAAAAACGGTACACGAAATATACCGTTTTGGTACATCACAAACGTGTATAAAATAATAAAAGGGGCTATCACGAGTGTAACGATTAGAATTCGGAATAAATCAATCCGTAATCCGAATCGAACTGTCAGATAATAGAGAATTACCTTCCAAACGAGAGCCGTGATGGAAAAACAAATGAAAAGCACACTGTACGATTTGCCTAATAACGCTGTGGTTCTGGGAGGAGGAAGCACTACATAAAGCATACTGGTGGCAAAAAACCACAGGAGTGTAGGAAGAAGAGAATAACTCCATAACGTGAAAAGCGACTGAAGTCTTGTTTGTCTGCCTAGTAATTTTCCACTTAGAAAAAGAAGTAGAATTATACCCAAAAACCCAATACTACTTCCCAATGCAAGAAGATTAAACTGAATCGTCAAAAGGAAGGGACTACGTAGTCCAGATCTGATAAGTGAAGTAAACAGGAAGTAAGAAGCAACCAATAAAAATATGAAAATTGTTTGTCTTGAATCTGTCTTCTCGCTTGAAAGTCGACGATATGTTATGTAAGGACTATTTACACACCCGAAAGTAGTTCGACCAAAAAGAACTGCAAGGCGAAGAAACGTAATAGCTCCATCCATCATGTTCAGAATCCAAATTGGAGAAGAGAGGCTAACTTAACCAATTTCACTCCAAAAAGAAGGTAGAGAAAAATCGTAGCTGCAATTGAGGCCAGTATCGCAATTCTCCAAGGATAAAATTTAACACTCGGAATAATGCGTTTATAAAGAGGTGTTAAAGGTCCCACTCGCTGTGGAGGTATTGTGGCAACCTCGTGCATTTTCTCAATTAACGCTTGATAAAATTGAGTGTTTTTCATACTGAGTAGGCAAGCACGAATGCACGCCGAGCCCGAAAGAGCGTGCTTTCAGCACTTTTAAATGAAATGGAAAGTTGAGCAGCGATTTCTTCAACAGAGTACCCGTATACGTATTTCAACTTCAGTATTTGACGATACTTTGGCGCCAGTGCATCAAACGTCTGATGTATCTTTTGTCTGAGCATTTCTTCATCAAGAGCCTCTTCTGGCCCAAGAAGCGTAGAAAGAAGTGGCTCAATCCCCTCAAGACGTGAAAATACGATTTGCTTGATCTTTCGCTTGCGATAAAAGTCAATAATCTTATGATTAGCAATGCTGCAGATAAATGTAAAAAGTGAGGATCGAAACGAAAAATCACGAAAACCCTCGACAGTGGCAAGCAGTGTGTCTTGCATAACCTCTTCGGCATCACTCCTGTCGTTAATGCGCCTAAGGATATAGGAATAAAGCGGAGACTGAAAGTGATGAATGAATTCCCGCAGGGCATTTTCGTTGCCTTTAAGTACTTCAGATACAATTCTTCCTTCATTTATAGTTCGTTTGCGCATATATAATGTATAGTCGTTGATCTTTATAATTTCATGTATTGTACACCGCTTCCCAACTATTTGACAAATAGAGGTTTTATTGCCTAGACTGAATTGATGATGGTCAAAGAAGCTTTCGCTGCGGTTGATATAGGGAGCGAATGGAAATTGGCGCAATTTGACTCTCTCGGCAAACTCGTCTCTACTTTTTTACCCCGCATTCTTCTATTGGGTGGAATAATTTTCTTCCTTCTATCTGTCTACGCAGGTTTCAGCTTCATGACTTCAGCAGGCAGTGATGATGCGCAGGCAAAAGAGAAGTGGCGTCAAATTCTCACCTATGGTGTAATAGGATTAATCATCATGTTTGGCGCTTTCTGGGTGTTACAGATTATTAATTTTATTCTTGGCAATGCACAAGGAGTAAAAGGGCCATTTGAGGGTATTTTATGATTCATCTATTCACTCTTCTTGCCGGACCAACTCCAGATGACCCCATTGGTAAAATTGAGCCATCCGTTGCTTTTTTGCAAAATTCAGGTATCGATCCTGGCACTGGTCAACTCACTGGAATTTTTGTCCTGATCAATTCTCTTCTACGAATTGTTTTTATCGGAGCAGGACTCTGGGGATTGATTAATGTAATTCTTGCCGGCTTTGATTTTATGAACGCATCGGGTGACCCCAAAAAAGTAGCAAGTGCCTGGGAAAAAATTTGGAAGACGCTAGTTGGACTCCTTATCATGGTAGCGTCATTTCTCATTGCAGCAATTGCCGGACTTCTTTTCTTTGGAAATCCATTGGCTATTCTGCAACCTACACTTAAATGAGAAAAAAAATTGGGGTATTTTTGCTTTTCTTTCTACTCCTAATACCGCATAGGAGCGCATTTGCTGCCTCATCAAGTAATCAGGGTCTTGGTTGCGGTGGAGGTTTTGGTCCAATTGCTGAACTCTTTTGCGGGGCTGATGCTGACAATCCAGATACAACTGGCAACGCCTTAAATAGAATCGTTAGTAACATCATTGGGTTTTTGACCATTGTCGGAGGACTATGGTTTGGGTGGCAAATCATAACCGCTGGCTTTGACTGGATAGGGTCAGCCGGGGATAAATCGAAACTAGAAACTGCAAAACACAAGTTAACGAATGCCTTGGTAGGTATACTCGTTATCGCTGCCGCCTGGGTTATCATGGGTGTTATCGGACTTTCTCTTGGACTCGAGATTCTCAACCCAGGAGCAGTTCTTAAAACAATAGGTTTTTAATAGGATTTATCTATGAATATTTTCGCAATCGATCCTGTCACCAATCCTGCTATAACAGGCCTAATAGGTAAAAAACCGGGGGATGCTCCTGTTGTTTTTGGCAAATTTATTGCAGCAATAGTGGGCGTATTTCTGGTGGGAGCCTCTCTTTGGGCATTCGCCCAGATTCTTCTTGGCGGGCTTAACTGGATTTCATCAGGTGGAGACAAAAGCCGACTTGAGACGGCAAGACTCCAGATTACGAATGCTCTTGTCGGACTCCTTTTTGTCTTTGCCTTCTGGGCGATTTATCTTCTTATCTTGCAATTTTTAGGAATCAGTCCTATAGGAAGTAGCGAGATCCGGTTCTCCTTGCCTAAAATTTTATAGAGTAC
>DATEUU010000073.1:0-2208 GCA_035283025.1 archaeon
TGAAGATATCAGTAAAATCGTAATTGAAGACAAAATCACATACAAAACAAACGAGCAAAAATGGATAGACAGTTGGGTGAAAGTTAGCCAGCGTCTAGAACGCTCTGGATTATATTCTGACTTACTCGGAAATATAATTCTTGCTCTAGAGATTGGTTATGAAAAGATACAGTTAGCTTACGACTTATACTGGAAAGGAGATAAAAATCTCGGTTATGAAGAGAATGCAAAAGCCAGAACTAACGAAATCAAAAATCTTGACGAAAGATTATTGATAGATGGTCATCCGAATACGGAAATACTGTGGCATATCAAATATCCAGCTAAAATTAAGAAGATGAATTTTGGGCGCTTCAATAATGAAGAACTTCAAGTAATTAAAGAAGCTCTCAAAAACAAAAAAGAGATATCAGTTTCGGGTAGAACTAACTATGATGTCTCTTTCAGCTATAAGCCCGAATCAAATAAGGCGTGGTATTCGGAAGAGTTCAAAGGATGCGGCAATGGACATTACTACTTAGCTCTTGACGAAACACACGCGTTATTCTACGAAGACGATTAGATTATCAACTAACGAGCACACTTTAAGTTTCAAAACGCTTCTCTAACTGTGTCAGAAGGGCTCTCTGGAACTCAATGAGGTCACAAACAATTATGAAAACAATCACAACAGAATATAATTTCCCAGTAGAATTGCAACCGGTTATGACTCTGAATCCAACGAAAGGTTCTGATATAATTGGTGGAAGACTTGCTGTCGTTCGCCAAGATAACGGGGCAACTTTGGGAATAGTATCAGACAAATACGAACTTCTTCGTCACGGACAGGTTATTGATGCATTCCGTAATGCATTAAGCAATGTCAATCACGAAGAGAAGATTCAAATAGCTAATGAAGGTTCTTCTCTCTTTGCGACATATAAACTTCCTGGTAAAACGATTGAGGTTCGTAAAGGAGACTTGGTTTCTCTGCAATTCGTCGTCAAAAATTCTTACAATGGAACAAATGCTTTGCAAATAATGCTTGGCGCGTTCAGACTTGTTTGCACAAATGGAATGACTATTGGCAGACAATTTTTCAGTTTCTCACAGAAACACATTGGTTCGAATGGAGGCGTTAGCATAGAAATCATCAAAGAAAAAGTTGAATTTCTTACAGACCAATTCTCAAAAGTACTTCCGTATATGCAGGAAATGAGTAGACACGAATTGAGCAATTCATCTGAAGAATTATTCAATCTTGAAAACGAACCACTTCCGAAATATCTTGTCAATGTCGCTCGAGAATTGTACGAAAAAGACAAAGATTACACACGCTGGGGATTCTACAACGGTCTTACAAATGCTATTACGCATAGTATGAAACACGAAAGTCCAGCGGCTGCTCTCAACTATGGCAAATTAGCTTGGGAGTTGGCACAACGAATCTAGATTATAAAATTAACTTAATCTCGTTGAGTTTCAAAGAGCTCTTCTGACTGAAAAGTTATTAACAGCTTATTAACAGTTTTCATTTTACAAATATTGAAAGATATGGTAAGATAAAATAAACTGGAAAGCTCGTTGACAACTTAATGTTAGAAGGACATTCTGAGACTTAGGAGTAAAAAAAATAACTATGGAACAAAAATTCTTAAAATACCCACTAATGCCTTGGCGTTATGATAGAAGACGAAAAATAAAAAGTCAAAAAATGATTGACAGAATTATAAGTCTCTATGATAAAAGTGGTTGGTCTGTTAGTAGAATTGCAAAAAAATATAAAGTTACGGCAGAAACAATTCTAAGATACGTTAATCAGAATTATAGAGAATATGTTCTCGAAACGAATCGAACTAATTCTGCAAAATTCCGTCAAGAAAATCCAGAGAAACATGCTGAAGGAGCGAGAAAAAGTTACGAATATAAAATGAGTATAATGCCAAAAATTAAACGGTATTATACTAGAGGCCTTTCGCAAAGTGCGTAATTCTTAACAAAACACTCCTGAGTTTCAGAACGTCCTTCTAACAAATCGGAGAAGCACTCTGGAACTTAAAAGCAAAGCGCAAATTACGATTATGAAAAAATTCAATCTTGTTCTTAGACATTCTGAAGATTTAGAGGCAAAAAATGAAGAGGACGCAATGATGAAATACTTTCAATCGATTACTGACGGAAACACAGACTTGGCAATCTTCATCTCTTCAAATCTTAAAGTTCGTCAAG
>DATEUU010000074.1:0-3399 GCA_035283025.1 archaeon
TCTCTGGGATCCCAGGTTTATGAAAAGGTCTTTTGGGAAAGGAAACCTGACCTAGTGGTTCACGGCCATTCCCACAGAGGGACAAAGCGCGCTTGGGTGGACACCGTTCCTGTATTCAATGTCGCCATGCCTTTGAACAGGGAGATTGTCATCATAGACACGGAAAAGGATTTGAAACCCGGGATAGCAAGATTTGTCTGAATTTTATTTATTCCTATTTCTAAAATAAAATTTAACAATTAATAGGCGATTATGCTGAAAACCGTGCCAAAGATAAAAGAGAAGAGATGGAGCCCAGAGATAGAGGGAACGCTTCTGAAGGAATGGAAGAAAGAGAAAATATTCATTTTCAACTTAAATTCTAGGAAGAAGATATTCACGATTGACACCCCGCCTCCGTATCCGAGTGGAAGGCCATGGCACATTGGTGCAGCAGCTCACTACTCTCAGATAGACATGATGGCTAGAACTTCAAGGATGCAGGGATTTGAGACATTCTTTCCTATCGGCATTGACAGAAATGGGATACCGGTTGAACTTTATACAGAGAAAAAATATGGCATACGCTTGCATGAAACTCCAAGAGAAAAATTCATAGAATATTGCAGACATGCCCTGGATGACCTAGAATCAGAAATGATAGAAATCCTTAGACTGATGGGAACAAGTGGAGATTTGGAAAATCATTACCGGACTGATTCAGAGGAATACAGGAAAATAACCCAGGCAACTTTCATAGAGCTTTGGAACAGAGGTCTGGTTTACGAATCAACTAGGCCGAACAACTATTGCATTGGCTGCGGGACTACCATTGCTGACGCTGAGATTGAATATGAAGAGCTTCCCACAAAACTGAATTTCATAATTTTCAAGATAAAAGAGACTGGGAGTGACTTGACCATAGCGACTACAAGACCTGAATTTCTCTGCTCCTGCCAAGCAGTAATAATTCATCCTGATGATGAGAGGTACAAGATGCTGCACGGAAAGCATGCTATAATTCCTCTTTACAATCGAGCAGTCCCGATAATAGAGAGCAAAGAAGCAAAAATGGAGTTTGGAACTGGGGCTGCCATGATTTGCAGTTATGGTGATTATTCGGATGTCAGGATGTTCAGAGATTTGAAACTGGAGGAAATCATAGCAATCGATGAAAGAGGCAGAATGACAGAGAATGCTGGAAAATATTTCGGCCTTTCGATAAAAGAAGCAAGGGAAAAGATAATAGAGGATTTGAAAAGTCAGAATTTGATACTCAAGATTGAGGAAATCAGGCACAGGACTCCCATATGCGAAAGGAGCAAAACTCCAATAGAAATAATCCCGATGAAAGAGTTCTATCTGAAGCAGATCGATTTCATTCCAGAATTGAGAAAAATAGCGAACAAATTAATTTTCCATCCCGAGGCTCACAGAAGGCTGCTGCTAGATTGGATCAATTCTATATCAATTGACTGGCCGATATCAAGAAGGAGATATTACGGGACTGAGATACCGATCTGGTACTGCAAAAATTGTGAAAAGGCTAATCTGCCCAAGCCCGGAGCTTATTATCAGCCTTGGAAGCAGAAGCCTCCTTTCAAGAAATGCAAATATTGCGATGGGAAAGAATTCGTCGGGGAGACTAGGACTTTTGACACATGGGTGGATTCTGGAATCTCACCGCTTTTCATTTCAAAATATTTGAGGGATGAAAAATTCTTCAAAAAAACTTTCCCATCTACAATTAGAACTCAGGGGAAAGACATAATCAGGACTTGGTTGCACTACACGATATTGAGATGCTACCAGCTGACAGGTAAGCAGGCATTTTATCAGGCATGGGTAACCGGATACGGAGTTGACGAAAAGGGAGAGAAGATGAGCAAGAGCAAGGGGAATGTGATAGATCCTTTGCCTTTGCTGAAAAAATACGGCGCTGATGTCTTCAGGTTTTGGAATGCGCAGGAATCTACCATAGGTTCGGACTTCCGCTGTTCGGAACAAAGAATTTTTGCAGCCTCGAAATTCCTGACAAAACTTTGGAACATTGCAAGATTCATCTCCATGTTTCCTGAGCCGAAGAAGGCTAGGCTGACACATACGGATAAATGGATCCTTGCTGAGCTGAACAATTTGATAAAGAAATGTCTGGAAGGATATTCGGACTTCAACTTTTTTATACCTGCGAACAACATCAGGGAATTCACATGGAACCTTTTCGCTTCGCATTATTTGGAGATGGCCAAGGCAAGGGCTTATGGAGAGGGGTTCTCAAAGGAGCAGCAGAAAGCTGCTTGGTTCACCTTGCACACTTGCCTGAAGACTATTCTTTTGCTGCTTGCACCCATATCACCTTTCATCACGGATTTCACTTGGAAAAAACTTTACAGCAAGAAAACCATCCATTCGGAGCAATTTCCAGAAGCCGAATGGAAAACTGATTTGGCAAAACTGACTGCAAAGCTTGTGGAGTTCAACTCTAAAATCTGGGAAGAAAAGAAGAAGCAAAAATTGTCTTTGAAGGAAAGCATAGACGTAGGAATACCGAAAGAGCTTAAGATTTTCAAAAAAGATCTGGCTGCTATGCACAACTTAAAATAATAGCATTAAGTTCTCTTTTCAATAAATTTTATTTATGAAGAAAATTCTTCTCGTCATTCTTATCTTTATTCTAATCATCTCATTTGCCAAAATAGTTTTTTCTGCAAATTACATCTTATCTGGAAAAATGACAGACAGTCTCAACAGTCCTCTGCAGGCAAAGATTTCTGCTGGATCATTGAGCACCACAACAACATCAAATGGAAATTATGTCTTGACAATTGCTCAAGGTACTTATAACATCAACTACAGTCTCCAAAATTTGTGGATTTCTCTCCCTTCATTCAATCTGGATTCAAATAAAATGAATCTTGTGAATTTCATTTACCAGTCGAACAAGAAAGTTTCTTTCAATATCAACATGAGCCAAGAGCAAACAGTTCAAGTCTCAAGCTCAGACAAACCAATCAGGGTCCAGATAAACGGGACTTTAATTTCGGAAGTTAGTTCATTATCTTCATTAACGGCGAACACCTGGTTCTACGATTCAGCTGGAAAGAGATTGTACACGAAAGCAGCTACATCAGATCAAGAATGCAATTTCCAATGCCAATCAAGAGGATATGATTATGGAATATGTAGGGCTGAAACAACAACATGCTCAGGAGAGTGGATACAAGGAGTGTGTGACACAGGAAATTGCTGTTGCTCTCGGACTGCTGAACAGCAGACTGAAGGACCAGTCTTGCCACCCTCAACGGTGCCGGCCGTGGTACCGCCAGCAGGCCCCACGGTGTACGTAGACGATGTTTTGGGAAGTTCCAGCGGTGACGGCTCGTCCAGCTCACCCTTTAAGACGATTTCACAAGGCCTTTC
>DATEUU010000075.1:0-7605 GCA_035283025.1 archaeon
GAATGCCGGTAGCGTCTTATTCAAACGGTTTCACCACCACTCCAAGAAGAAAAATAAATCTTGCAGGGAACTATCTTGAATGGGAAAAAAGATACAAAACAAGATAGTTTTTAAAGCTTTTTTCTATTTAGTATAAAAACAGGGCGGTAAGAAAGCTTAAATCCTTTAATCACTTCATAGTAAGTACTATGACGACACCAAATATGGATCAACTGATTGAAGTAAGTAAGATAATGGGAAGTGCAAAGAGATCTATTCTCCTTATGATTATAAATGAGAGACCTATGAGCTATACCCAGATAGAAAGAGGATTCAGAAAATTTGAAATCAAGATAGGCAGCAGCGAGGTATACAAGCACTTGGAAATTCTTATGAAGTACAAGTACATTGCAAAAAGAGGCAAGGTTTACCTTGTTACTTTGAAGGGGAAAAAGCTGATAGAAGGGTTGGAGCAGCTGGTTAATGTACCTCCAACGGTTCCTAGATTGGAAATGGTTTTCTAAACGGGATAAAAATGAATCTTAAGCAATTAAGCAAATATTTGATGGGAAGTAGTACTATTGCAGGCGTAGCTGGTACGGGTGCAGCAGTAAGTGAAAAATTAGCTCTTGACAAACTATCAGAAAAGCTTCCGGAATTCATATCTAACTATTATGGACTAAGGACATATTTAGAAGAAATTTCAAGAAATACGTCACAAAAGCTTTCAGAAATAAAAAGCATTGAGCTTACTTATATCATTACTAGAGGTGCTGAGGCTGGAGTTGCTCGTACTTCTTCTTTCAGTCCTAAAACTTTTGCTTCTGCTTTTTTGGAAGGAAATTTTGGATTCTGCGCTGGAACCGGCTATTCTAGCCCCTCATTTGCATTAGCTCCAAATCCTTTGGTTACAGGTTACAACATAGCATTTAATGATGGATCATCTATTACTCAAGCTTCTGGTAATGTTGAAGTTATCAATAAATTAACACAAACAATTGGTGGGTATGATATTAAAAATCAATTAGTTGCATTAGAAAACACGAAAAGCAGCTACTTAAACAACATTTCATGTCATCAAAACAATTTGAATATTGCTTTAGGCATTCTTGCTTCTGCGGCAATTGGCTTTGGCATTTCTCTTGGGTTAATGTACATTTCAAATCCTATAGGAACAAAGGAAATGGTGAAAAATACCTTTCGCAGGATAGAAGGACTGCCAAAAACAGTTGAGAGAAGATTGGGCAGACTTTATAATGAAAAAATAAAATCTCCAAGGTCAATGGAACTTATAGAGGGCTATCAAAACTGTTTGCACGGCCCTATGTAATATTAAATTTTATCTAAATTTGCCCTAGATTTCCTTAAAAAAATTTAGAATAGGTGTGAATGATACACAAAAAATAGGTTAAGAAAACAAGATTAAATTTTCATTTTCTGTTCTATAGAAAGCTCTATAATCTTAAATCCTTTCCAATCTTAATAATCTCTATAAAATTGATGAGATATATGGTAGAACTAGATTTTGGTGGGGTAAAAGAAAAGGTTGTAACCAGGGACGAGTTTCCTGTGGAATACGCCAAAGAGATTTTAAAGGACGAAACTGTAGCTACCCTTGGATATGGCATACAAGGACGTGCTCAGTCATTGAACATGAGAGACAATGGCATTAATGTTATAGTCGGCCAGAGAGAAAATTCAGACAAGTACAAGTTGGCAAAAGAAGAAGGTTGGGAACCAGGAAAAACATTATTTCCGTTGGAAGAAGCTGCTGAAATGGGAACAATAAAACAATATCTGCTTCCTGATGCAGGGCAGAAAGAAATGTGGCCAGTAATAAAAAGCACTTTAAAAGAAGGCGACGCTCTTTACTTTTCTCATGGTTTTTCTATCACCTACGGGAAAATAACTGGAGTTGTCCCTCCTGAATATGTTGACGTTATTTTAGTTGCTCCAAAAGGATCCGGAACATCAGTCAGAAAAAATTTCTTGGAAGGGAGCGGAATAAACAGCAGCTTTGCTATTCATCAGAATTATACCGGCAGAGCTATAGACAGAGCAGTATCTATTGGCATTGCCATAGGTTCAGGTTATTTGTTCCCAACGAGCTTTAAAAACGAAGTTTTTAGTGATTTGACAGGAGAGAGAGGAGATTTGATGGGAGCACTTGCTGGAATAATGGAAGCGCAGTATAATTGCTTAAGAGAGCATGGTCACAGTCCTAGCGAAGCTTTCAACGAAACTGTCGAAGAGCTGACTCAAAGTTTAATTAGATTAGTTGATGAGAATGGAATGGACTGGATGTTTAGCAACTGCAGCGAGACTGCACGAATAGGAGCGCTCCGATGGAAGCCAAGATTTAGAGATGCTGTAAAGCCACTGTTCGACTCTCTTTATGAATTGGTTGCTTCTGGAGAGGAAACAAGAATTGTTCTTGAAAGAAGTAAAGAGCCAGATTTCAAACAGAAATTAGCCGAAGAATTAAAAGAGATGGGGAATTCGGAAATGTGGAAAGCTGGAGCGATGGTAAGGTCTTTGAGGCCTGACAGACAGAAAAAAGAATAATCTTCTATAAATTCTTGATTTCTTCATATCCGCTAAAACCTGGCTCCATTATAGAAATAAGCATCAATGGCATTCCGGATAAGTTTCTAATCCCGTAAGCTTCTCCTGCATTCACAACTGAACAAACCGGCTTATCCTTCTCTTGATATATCTGGTTATCAAATCCATAAATCTCCAAGTAACTCCCAGGAGAGAAAACAATCAATTCCGTCCAATTGTCTTCCCTGCTATGGCAATGAAGTGGGATTTCGCATCCCGGATCAACTCTGACGGCATGTATGGTCATTTTTGGAACTTCTGGATTAGAAGGATCGTCTTCCTTGTGAATAGGCGAAACAAAGACTCCCTTATACGGCGTTGCTTCCCATATGACATTTCCAGAATCTGTTTTTTCATCAGGCATGAAAAGTAAAATGATATCTAAGGATTTAAATTAATCGAACTCAAATTAATCGAACTCTTTGGATTTCAAAAAATGAAGAAATTAGATAAATCTCTGTCGATTCCTGTTTTGCTAGATCTTTCTGTTTAGTGAAGCAACTGAAAGACAGACATCTTCTTTTTCTTTCTTCTTATCGGATTCTCTACGCCCGGCAGAATCTTTTTAATTGACTCTTTTGCAGTGAAGAACTTTCTGTATGCCTCATCTTTCTTTCTGCCCATTTCGCCTGTTTCTGGCCTGTCAAGAGCTGTTCTCACCAGGATAAGTGAGCCTCCCATCGCAAGTATGTCCGACATTGGAATGAAGAAATTGCCGTCATTTCCTTGGCAAACCAAAACGTCTTCGCTGAACGCCTCTAGCTGCTTTGCTTCGACGTCTGAATATTTTTGGCCCAATAGGGAGAATCTTGCTCCGTAAGCCAATTTGATTCTGTCAACGCATATCCCTGTCTTTGTAGCATTAGAATCGACTATGCTTTTTCCTACGCATTCTTTTGTCTCTTCGATGTGTTTCTTTACAACATCGCTGAACTTTGTTACGAATGACAATACGGTTTCCATTAAATCACTTGTTAATAGTAACAACAATTAAGTATTTAAGCCTTTTGACAGTTTTTACTACTTCAAGCAAGTAAAACATCTATTAATAAATAGAAAAAAATTGCAGTCAATCTTAAATCCTTAAAATTTCAATATTTCAGTGGTTTGAATGAAGAATAAAACTAAGATTTTGGCAGTTTTCTCATTAGCTTTGCTTGTTTCAATCATTTCCGTAGCTTTCGTTCTCGGATGCGGGTTTGAATGCAGCACAAACGAGGACTGCGGATCAAGCCAATGCTCAGAAAATTATCAAGATTATTGCGATGGGGCAAAGCTGGTTGACTACAATGACAACGGGATTTTTGATTACATAACCGTACAAAATTCCTGCGGCAATACATGTCAGGATGGCTTTTGCATTAAGTGCACTCCAGACTGCTCAGCTCCGGTAGTATCTGGGCAATGTGCTTTGGGAGCTTGCGGGGCTGAATGCGATGCATCAAACGGATGCGAACCAAAAATCGAAGGCAGCACCTGCTATTATGGGGATGGATGCAATCTCGAAACCTGCAGCTGCAGTTACAGCCAGGATGAATTTTGCCCTGAACCTGGAACAATTTCAGATGGCTATTGCTATTATGGACAAAGAAGCTGCTCGAGCGAAGGTTGTAGCCTGAATGTTGCTCCAATGAACGGATATACTACTTGTGATCCTACTGACGGACCTGGAGAGCCAGAACAGCCAGTAGACAATGAAAACCCAGTTCCACCTGTCGTGCAAGCTTCGGTAAATGGAAATTCCATCACACTTACTTGGAGCGGTGCAAGCGACAATGTAGGAATCGGCTATTATATTGTTTACAGATCGACAGACACTTCATTCGTTCCAATTTCCGGGAACATTGACCCCAGCCAGAACAGTTTTACCAATCCAGGCCTGCAATACAGCACAACTTATTATTATATTGTCGGCGTTTTTGACACCTCAGGAAATTCTGCAAATTCGTCATCCATAGGTGTAACCACTGGTTCTGAAACCCAACCACAGCCTCAGCCATCTCCTATGTCAGGTGACATAAGCATTGGAGGAGGGAATTCCGGAACCATAAATTGCACGCCAGATTGGAGCTGCAGCCTATGGGGGAACTGCCAATCCGATGGGACTCAGGCAAGAACATGCGTTGACCTCCACAATTGTGGAAACATTACAACTAAGCCAAATGAAACCCAAACATGCAGTTACACTCCAGC
Organism: archaeon; assembly: GCA_035283025.1. Lineage (GTDB taxonomy): Archaea > Aenigmatarchaeota > Aenigmatarchaeia > CG10238-14 > SCSR01 > DATEUU01. Next base: position 4,777 of record DATEUU010000075.1, read on the forward strand.
CCCAACTTGCCAGGAGAATTGGCTATGCTCGGACTGGTCTAACTGTGTTGACGGTGAAAGAAAGAGAACTTGTACTGATTTGAATAGTTGCAACACGACTTTGAGCAAGCCTGCAGAGACAGAGTCATGCGAAGGATCTGTGCCATCTGCAATAACGGGGATGGTGGCAGCATTGTTTTTGAATCCAGCCCTTGCTTTCATATTAATATTGGTCATATTGGCAATCTTGACATACATATGGAAGGTAATTGCCAGCAGGAAGAAAGAATCAAAGAAATAGACTGAATTCCTTAGATACGTAATTTTTCGAATCCTCTGATTTTTAAATATAAATTTCAATAATCTGATTATAAGGCGTGGTAAAAGATGAATGTAAAAAAAGTTGGAGAGATGTATAAATGCACCATTTGCGGCAATGAGGTCAGAGTCATAAATGTTGGCGGCGGAAGTTTGGTGTGCTGCGGAAAGCCTATGCAACTTTTCATGTAGAAAAATGTGCAGCCAGAATGCTCCGCGGTTTCAAACCTCACTTCTTGCTTATTTTTCTAACATTAAGCAATTCTATCCATGTTGTCCTCAGCGTTTCCATGGTTTCTTCTAACCTTTGAGGCAGATCTTTGGTCAACGGTTCCCCGTATACCTTTGAATATCCTTTCAGCAAGGAATGCAAGGCTTCCTCGAACTTTTTCTCGCTAATCGCTCCCTCAATCTCCATGTTCCTATTCATGTATAGGCTGTATCTTTTTAGGACATTGTTTGCCAGAGATATTGCAACTTGACCGCTTATGTCATAGAAAAATTTGATGATGTATGTGAGCAGTTTGTACAGGAACCTTTCTATCTTTTCTTGCAGTTTTTTACCAGTCACTGCACAATATATTTCGTCTACCTCTAGAACTAATGCTGAGTTTAAATTTCCCAAATTCCTTATAAGCTGATTTGCTTCCTCAAAGTATTCGCCTTCTTTGTATACCTTGATTGTTCCCTTTAGTTGCCAGCCTTTCATCTTGTCGGTATTCATGGTCTTTAATATAAGCGTCCCACCCTGAAATTCGAAAATATTGTAGAATACGGACACTAAAGAAGCTCTTGGATTTATCTTAAGATTTTCCATCGCCCTCAAGAAGCCAATATCTGCTATGAGGATCTTATCATCTTCAATCACCTTTGCGAAGGATACCGGCGTGACATCCGGTATGCTGTTGGCTACGGTTCCCATGTAACAAAACCTATAAGGCATGAACGGACTGAAGAAAGAATTATAGTTGGTCTCTATGGCCTCTTTCATCTCTTCGGTTATCTTGATCTCTTTGGGTATTTTCTTCTTTTCGTCTTCCACTCTCCTTTTAATTATGTTGAGCAAAAGATTCAATTCTTCTGGAAGTTCGGCCATTTTATCTACCTTGTATTTTTATTCCGCTGAAAGCATCAAACACTTCTCTGACATGGAGGAGGACTATGCCATATAGCTGGAATCCCTCACCAAAAAGTTTCTTGCCAAATTTATTCATCTTATCAATGTCTTCTCCCTCTTTAAGGTATTCGACATTTCCTTTGAACTCCCATCCCCTCACTTTGTAATAAGGCAGTGGAGAAACATGCAGAGGTATGGACGGGGTTTTTCTTTTGACTCTTTGAAAAAATGGATATAGCATCATATTCCTAAGCGTATCCAATGAAGAAGAGTCCGGGGAAAAATTGGCTAATAGTTTGCTGAGAATTTTTGTTCCTAAAGACCCCATTAATTCGAATTTTCTATAAGACAATGCAGTCAAAGACACTATTGGATTGATCTCGATATTCATCCTCGACTTTAAAAAAGCGCCGTCTGGTATAATTATTTTGTTCCTATCCATGACTTTCGCAAATGAAACCAGCGTTATGTTTGGGTTTCCTTCATCATCAGCAGTCCCCATGTAGATTACCCTATAAGGAAATATCACAGAGAAGAAAGGATTGTACGTCGATTCTAATACTTCTTTCATCTCATTTGTTATGTTTATTTCAGGACTGAACTTCCTCAAGTCCTCCTCCCTTCTCCTTTCCAAATCCAGGTAAGAGTTTTCCCATTCCATATTTCCCATTTTGAACCTCCTAAAGGCTTTTAGCCAGACCTGCCAATTTTTTAGCTGATTTATCCATTTCCAGAAGAATGAGCCCGAGGTTTGATTCTTTTCTTACCAACGCAATCAATATGGCTTCTTCTCCTGCGCCGATCGCAGCATATTTGCCTTGAGTGGCGTTAACGACAACCTGGTAAAAATCTCCTATGCTCAACTCCTTAGCAGAAGTTTCCGAGGTACCGACTATTGCAGCAGTCATTGCAGCAACTGCACGAGAATCGACTTCTGAAGGCAGGACACTGACTATTAACAGGCCATCCCTTCTTACAAATGCTGAACCTATGACATCTCCAATTCTTCCCAGTTCTTTAAGAACATCTTCCATTTCTTTTCTTTTTTCAGACATATCGGTCTCATCCCACTTAAAATATTTTATCTAGCAGGAGTTTTAAACTTTCTCTGATCCCTTTTTGCCTTCACAGAATTCCATAACAGATAGAATCACACCTCCCGCACAAAGATAAATCTTTAAAACTTCTTTTTTAACTAATGGTGTGTAAATGGCTGCAAGAATTATTGAAAGATTAAGTCGAGTGCCATGCAATCCCTATCCACCTTATTTATGTATAGCTGTTGGACTTCTAGCTGGTATTGCAGAAGAAATAAAATCATTGAAATACGAGGACTTCATCTCTGTCCTAAGATATGTAAGAAATTCTGCTCTCCCTACTGGTTTTAAAAAATATTTGGAAATAGAATACAATAT
>DATEUU010000076.1:0-4128 GCA_035283025.1 archaeon
CTGGTGCAGAAATAAAACTTTCTACAAAATTTTTAGATTTTAAGAATATGCAAGTAATTACTTCCAACGGAAATTACCAAACCAAACTTTTAGTTGGTGCCGATGGGCCAAATTCAACTGTTGCAAGAGTTTCTGGCTTGGAACTTCCTGACAATTTCCTCAAAGCTGCTCAAGTGCGTGCAAAATCAAATTTTGATTCGAATGTTGTTGAACTTTGGTTTGGCAACGATATTGCCCCAGGATTATTTGCATGGGTTGTTCCAGAAAATGAGGAAATAGCAAGAGTCGGTTTGATGACCGAAAAAAATCCAAACGAATACATAGAAAAATTTTCGAAAAACAGATTAGGAAATGTTGAAATTACAGATAGGATTGGAGATTTTGGCAAATACGGATTGATTAGGAAATCAGTTTCAAACAATACACTCCTTGTTGGAGATGCAGCTTGCCAAATCAAGCCGTTTTCAATGGGTGGCATAGTGTACGGGCAAATTGGTGCAGAGTACGCAGGTAAGTCACTCATAAAATCCCTACAGTCAAATGATTTTTCTGAAAGTTTTCTAGAGAGAAACTACGACAAGAAGTGGAAGAAGGATCTCGCAGGACCAATCAGGAAAGGATTACTAATGAAAAAAATATTTTCAAGTGCTTTAGCCGGTCCCCGCTTGTTCGGCCTTATACAAATGCTGGGAATTAAAAGACTTTCTTCGCTTTTGGATATGGATTTCCTGGGGAAAAGCTAATAGGGAGAGAATTCAACTACTGGGTAAGCTTTGCAATCACTGTGGCTATCAGAATTACAGTCCCAACCACCGCCGACACAATGCCGAAAGCATACCAAGTCTTGATTGTGGAGCAGTTTGCCATCCAAGTCTCTGTAAAGAACCACATCATCTGCCTTCCAGTGTTTTCACCGCATTTCCCTAAGCCTTCTGCGGTTCCAAAATACAGCATCAAGCCGCATGTCAAAATTATGAAACCCATCAAATAGCAAAAAATCAATTCAATCGTTGACATCTTATATTTGCCGTACATTTGGACCATCTTTTTGAGAGCCTCAGGCGAGATTTGAACTCGCGACCTTCCGCTTACAAGGCGGGTGCTCTGCGAACTGAGCTACTGAGGCGTGAGATACCTTATCAATTATTTTATAGATTTTTATTCTTATTTACTATAGCTAATAATACTATGGTTGATGCCGAATCTCAAACTATAAAAAATTTAGAAAAGTCTGGATACAGATTCGTCGGCAAGCAAAAGCACTCGGCCGTCAAGATTTGTGAGTGGACAAGGAAGAGCCTGAGCCAAGGCAGGGTTTGCTTCAAGCAAAAGTTCTATGGAATCCAATCCCACCGCTGCTGCCAGTGCACAACTAGCTTATTCTGCCTGAGCAGATGCCTGTACTGCTGGCGGAGCTTCAAAGCATTTCTATCCAAGGACATAAAGGAGTCTGCGATAGACGAACCATCAGAAATTATAGATGAGATGATAAAATCCCAGAGATTATTGCTCACAGGTTTCAAAGGAAATACCAAAGTTGATATTAAGAAATGGGAGGAAGCCAAAACCCCAACAAACTTTGCAATAAGTTTGGTAGGAGAAAGCATCCTCTATCCGAAAATCTCCGAATTCCTAGAAGAATTGAAAAAAAGAAAGGCCTCAACATTTTTATTGACAAAGGGTCTAGCTCCAGAAAGAATAAAAGCTTTGGAAACTGAGCCTACCAATTTTTACATCTCCCTTTGCGCCCCAGACAAAAGGACTTTCACCAAAGTGGACAGGCCGATAATCCCAAACGCGTGGAAAAAGCAGATGGAGAGTTTGGAATTGATGAAAAGTTTCAATTGCAGAAAAGTCATAAGGCTGACTTTGGTCAAAAACCTTAATTTGAAAGATCCAGAGAAATATGCAAAACTAATTCTAAAAGCCGAACCTGACTTCATTGAAGCAAAGGCATACTTCCATTTGGGTGAATCGCAGAAGAGGCTTTCCAGGGACAGTATGCCATCAATGGAGGATATAAGGCAATTTTCTCAAGAATTGGCAGAGAATGTTGGATATGCAATTAAAGACGAGGATTTGGCAAGCAGGGTCGTCTTACTAACCAAAAAAAGTCAAGTATTTTAAATTAACTGTTTTAATTTGATTTATGAAAGCGATGCAAGTAATACCACCATTGCCAAAAGAAGATTTTTCGAAGTCAAAACCATGTATAGTTATGGATTTTGAAAATACCATTAGTAAAAATGATGTTCTTATGGATTTGTATTGCATATCTCCAGGCAAGGCGTTAAAAGCGACTATAGTTGGAATCAAGAATACGGCTATTGATATCTTGAGGAGTAGGAGCTATAGAAATTTCAAATATATCGCAACTTTTAACATCAAACAAGCGTATTGCAAAGATTTGAGTAGTCAAGAAAGAAGAGAGCTTGGAAGTAGGATTTACCAGATTGATAGAAGAAATAGTTTAGAAGTTTTGTTTCATGTTATTGATAGTGATGATTTCCTTTTATCTATATTGACTTCTTGCCACGAGGACATAGCAAGAGGGTATTTGGAAAGTTTTAATCCAAAAGGTAGTGCAGTAAAAAAGTTGTATAATTACAACATAGTTGGTTCAAATGGAAGTAGGATGATTTGGAAAAAAGAAAAGGAAGACTTTGTAAGGAAGCTGAAAGAACAAGGAAAGCGTGTGATTTGCGTAGGTGATTCCGAAGTTGATGCTGGTATGCTTAATATTGCAGACTATTCATTTGTAGTTCGTAATTCACTATTGTCTAATTTATTATTCGGTGCATACAAGGCAAGAGGATATAGAGTTGATCTGCCTTCTTTAAAAATGTGGTTTGATAACATTAAATATCGCGAGAAAGGTATAATAGGTTTAATTTAAACTATGACCAATCTTTACAAAAGAGGAAAGTGGTTTTTTGGGAAAGAAAAAGTTTGAAATCAGCCCAGAGGAAATGGAGATATCAAGGATAAGGACTCCAAGGCAGGGTGAAGTCCTGGGGGTCATAGAGATGATGCTTGGCGCAGACAAGGTCAGGGCAAGATGCGACGACGGCAACACAAGGATATGCAGGATTCCTGGCAGGCTGAGAAAAAGAGTCTGGGTAAAACCCGGAGATCTGATTCTGATAGAACCTTGGAAGGTGCAAGCAAATGAAAGGGGAGATATAATTTTCAGGTACACATCAACCCAAGCAAACTGGCTAAAGAGAAGAGGATTTATCAAATCTATTTCTGCCGAGTGGTAATTTGAAGCCAAAAATAAGATTGGAAGAGATAAAAGATTTTAAAATTGAAAGGAAGGTTTTCGACGACAGGACCTTGCTTGCCATATACAAGCTGATGCTGAAAGGAATAGTTAAATCGGTTGAGAGCGTTGCGAAAGAAGGAAAGGAGAGTGTCGTCCTTTCAGCGAGGGACAAAGATGGCAATTGGATAGCTCTAAAAGTCTACAGGATCCAGTACTGTGATTTCAAGAGTATGTGGAAGTACCTTGCTGGCGATCCAAGGTTCAAGGGATTGAAGAAAAACAGAAGGATGGTTGTATACACATGGTGCAGGAGGGAATTCAGCAACCTGAGAACAGTTTTTGAAGCAGGCGTCAGCTGCCCAAAGCCGATATCTTTCTATGAAAATGTTTTGGTCACTGGCCTCATAGGCAAGGATGGTGAACTAGCACCTATGCTTTCCGATCTGAAGTTCAATCAGGAAGATGCTCAGTTTCTATACGATTTTACTTTGGATCAGGTAGAAAGAATTGCTAAAGCAGGGCTGGTCCACTCTGATTTGAGCGCTTACAACATTTTGTTTTATGAAAAGCCATATATAATAGATTTCAGTCAGACAGTCCAGCTCAAACATCCCCTATCAAAAAAATTCCTAATCAGGGATTTGAGCAGCATAAACTCTTATTTCAAGAAACTTAATGTTAAGTTAAAACTTCCTGAGGAAGTACTGAGCGATTTATTAAAAATTGGAGACTGGGAATGATAGAATTCGTTTCAATACCCAAAGAGAGAATCGGAATATTGAAAGCCAATAAGAATTATGTTGAAAAACTTGAAAAATTGTCAGAGATAAAAATAGGACTGAATGACGAAGTTTCAATCGATT
>DATEUU010000077.1:0-5869 GCA_035283025.1 archaeon
CAAAACTGGTCGAGGCTCTAAAAAGAATTGGAAGGGAAGATGCTGTTTTGCAGGTTAAAATCAATCAGGAGACTGGAGAATATCTGGTATCCGGATTGGGTGAGCTTCATCTTGAAGCAAAAGTTGAAAACAAGCTCAAAGAACTGGGCATAGAAGTTGAGATGAGCAAGCCCATAGTTGTTTATAGAGAGGCACTTTTTGAAAAGTCACCTGAGATTGAAGGGAAGAGCCCTAACAAGCACAACAAATTCAAAATTATCGTAGAACCTTTGGAAGAAGGAGTCTACAAGGCGATGGTGGAAGGCGAAGTGCCGAGTAGCATGGAAATCAAATCCAAAAAAGTTGAGCTCTTCAAGAAGATAGCCGAATGCGGCATGGATTATGATGAGGCAAAGAACATTGTTGTGATTTACAATAAAAATATTTTCATTGATCTGACGAAAGGAGTGCAGTTCATGAACGAGGTCATAGAGATGGTGAAGGATTCTTTCAAGGAAGTCATGGACGACGGCCCATTGGCAAGAGAACCTTGTACAAGATTGAAAGTCAAGTTGGTTGATGCCGAACTGCATGAAGATCCCGTGCACAGAGGACCTGGGCAGATAATGCCTGCAGTTAGACTTACTATCAGGCAAGGGATGCTGAAAGCTAACGCTACCATACTCGAGCCCAAGCAGATAATAAGGATTGACGTGCCCACAGAACTGATGGGAGATGTCATCAGGGAAATTGAGAATAGGAGAGGACAGATTTTGGACATGAAAGAGGAGAGAGGAGCAAGCATGATAACTGCCAAAGTACCAGTTGCCGACATATTCGGCTTGGATGCAACCCTCAAGTCAGCTACATCTGGCAGGGGATTCTACAGCTTGATAGAAACCGTATTCGAGAAATTGCCTGGCGATATGAGGGAAGAAGTGATAAGGAGCGTAAGAAAGAGGAAAGGCTTGCCTGAAGACGTGCCAAAGCCAGAAATCTGAAGTTTGATTAAATATATTTAAGTACCTGATGATAATTAAAAGTATTGAATTTGGAGGTGTATGGATGCCTGCAAAACCACACATAAACATAATGACCGCTGGTCACGTAGACGCAGGAAAGTCGACTTTGATAGGCAGATTGCTATATGATACTGGTGCGATAAGAGAAGAAGAAATGAGAAAGTTGAAAGAACTTGCTAAAGAATATAAGAAAGAAACATTTGAGTTCGCATTTGTAATGGATCAGGTGAAGGAAGAGAGGGAAAGAGGGGTCACTATTGACATAATGCACAAGCCTTTCGAGACTCAGAAGTGGTTTTTCACCATCATAGACTGCCCAGGGCACAGGGATTTTGTTAAGAACATGATTACTGGTGCAAGTCAGGCAGATGCCGCCATATTCGTGATATCCACCAAGCAAGGCGAGGGTGTGCAAGAACAGACAAAAGAGCACGCTTGGCTTTTGAAAGTTCTTGGTGTCGGACAGATAATTGCCGTTTTGAATAAGATGGACACAGCAAATTATGATGAGGCTAGATTCAATCAGGTAAAGGACGAAGCCATAAAACTTTTGAAATCAATCGGATACAAGACTGAGGAAATTCCTTTCATACCAGTTTCTGCATTTGTCGGGGACAATGTCATGAAGAAATCTGATAAGATGCCGTGGTATAAGGGGCCGACGCTTGTTGAGGCATTAGATCAACATATAAAAGAGCCAGAGAAGCCAATTGCCAAACCTTTGAGGCTTCCAGTTCAGGATGTCTATTCTATAACTGGTGTCGGAACAGTGCCTGTAGGAAGAGTTGAGACTGGAGTCCTAAAGGTAAACGATATAATTGTTTTTGAACCTGCTGGAGTAAAAGGTGAAGTGAAATCCATAGAAGTTCACCATCAAACCATTCCAGAGGCCAAGCCAGGAGACAATGTTGGTTTCAATGTCAGGGGGATAAGCAGGGCTGACATCAACAGAGGAGATGTAGTAGGCCATCCTGACAATCCGCCAACGGTTGTCAAAGAATTCACTGCACAGATAGTTGTTTTGCAGCACCCAACTGTGATAACTGCAGGATACACACCTGTGTTCCACTGCCACACATCTTCGATTGCGTGCACGGTCACAGAAATCATTGCAAAGATTGACCCAAGGACAGGTGCGCCGATGCAGGAGAAGCCAGATTTCATCAAAACTGGTGACGCGGCAAAGATAAAGGTGGTGCCGACAAAGCCGATGGTAATAGAAAAACAGTCGGACTTTCCTGAATTGGCAAGATTTGCAATCAGAGACATGGGTTTGACAGTTGCTGCAGGAGTTTGCTTGGACTTGGTTAAGGCCAAGTAGGTTTTGAATTCTGCCCAACTATTTTTATTTAATTCTCTTTTTCTAAATTTATATAATGAAAAGCAGATTCGGCTTCTCTCCAGAAGAATGCAAGATTCTTTCCAAGCTGGGTACCCCACAGAAAATCCAAGACTATCTTGACAAGATCGATTACAATCTTGAAGAACATGAGGAAACCTTTTATTCTCCTAGGAAAATCTTGAGGGAAAAGAAGGCCAACTGCATCGAGGGTGCTGTCTTTGCTGCCGCAGCTTTAAGGTTTCATGGTCATCCACCTCTGATTGCTGATCTGACATCTGTCAGGGATGACGACCACATCATCGCAGTTTTCAAGAAAAATGGCCATTGGGGGTCGATTGGGAAATCTAAATATCCCATACTAACTTACAGGGAGCCGATCCACAAAAATATGCGCGAACTAGCTCTGACATTCTTTGAAGAGTATTTCAACTTCTACAGGCAAAAAACCATGAGAGGGTTCTCCAATCCTGTTGATCTGTCAAGATTTGACAAGCTTAATTGGATGACAACTGAAAAGAACTTGTTTTTTATAGAGCGCTACTTGTACAAAGTAAAGCACAAGAAGCTAATCACAAAGCCGATGATCCGGAGCTTGAGAAGAACCACTCAGGATGTGAAGGATGCAGGAGAGCTTTGGATAGTCAAGCATAGCATGTCACACAAAATTAGGCCCAAGCACCATTGAATGATGCTCTGCACTCATCCAAATTTTATTTTTCCTTAATTCTGTAAATAGAAGCACTGTCCTTTTCACCGACATATTCGAATCCGATGCAAAGCAGATCTTTCCCAAACAGATACCCGCCCGTGCTGTAGTCTGCCGGCTTGCTTTCTGCTAGCATGATCTTGTGTTCAGGATTCTCATACCCAGGCTCGTAATGTGGCGAGCAGTAAATTCTTTTTATAAGCTCTCTTCCTGTGATTTTTTCATACAAATCCTGAATAAAATCTAAGAAAGGATTGAAGGTTGGATATTGCCTTCTCCACATCCTGACATGGAGCTGATTCTCATGGGGGGTGTTTATGAATCTCCATACTTGGTCCGCACACAAAAAGGGATTGCCCATGCCAAAATCCGTGTAGCATCTTTCAGACTTCAGCATCTCCTTCAGTTTTTCTCTTCCTATACCCTCTGCGATAACATTTATCGGATTCCCCAATATCTCCATGGACTCCCCTGAAAATAAAGTAAAAATAAGGTTTATACGCTTTATTACCACTTCTTTTTTATTGAAAAATCCCAAGAATTATTTAATGGAAAAATGGCACACTTTAAGAGTTGAAGACGTCTTTTCGAAATTAGAGACTAGTGAAATCGGCCTGAACAGGATAGATGCTAAGCTCAGGCTGGAGGAATATGGCCCTAACACCCTGACAGAAAGGAGAAGAATAGAGCCAATAAAAATATTCCTTAGGCAGTTCAAAAGCTTTCTGATTATAATATTGATTGTAGCTGCAGCAATTTCTGCATTCTTCAGGAGCATCACGGAGTCCTACATCATCATAAGCATCGTCCTCATAAATGCTGTGTTGGGTTTTGCGCAAGAATACAAAGCGGAAAAGGCAATGGAAGCCCTGAAAAAAATGGCTTCCCCCACATCAAAGGTGATAAGAAGTGGTAAGCAGATTGAAATCCCTTCAAGAAAGCTTGTGCCAGGAGACGTAATACACCTAGAGGAAGGGGACAAGGTTCCTGCAGATGCCAGATTGTTCAAGATATCAAGCTTGAAAGTCGACGAATCCTCTCTCACAGGAGAATCGATGCCAATAACAAAAGAAACCAGAATTCTGAGGGATGCTCCGCTTGCGGAAAGAAAAAACATGGTATTCTTAGGGACAACCGTAAGCTATGGAAATGCTTACGCAGTGGTTGCCAATACGGGAATGCAAACTGAGATGGGGAAAATAGCCAAGATGATACAGGTAGAAGAAGTAGAAGTCACACCTTTGCAAAAAAGATTGGATCAGTTTGGTATATGGATGGGGATATTAGTCATAATACTCTCTTGCATAACTTTCATGCTAGGGGTTGCCAGAAAAGGAGATCTTCTTACAATGTTCATGACATCCGTAGTTTTGGCGGTATCCGCTGTGCCAGAAGGGCTGCCAGCAATTGTTACTGCTACTCTGGCACTCGGTATGAGGAAGATGACCAAGTTCAACGCTTTTGTGAGAAAACTTTCGGCAGTTGAAACCTTGGGATGTACGACTGTGATCTGCGCCGACAAAACCGGTACAATGACCACGAATGAGATGACTGTCAGAAAAATCTATTGCGATGACAAGACAATCAGCATCAGTAAAATTGGGTTCGAGCCCATGGGCGAATTTACTAGCGATGAAATTGCAAATCCGAAGGAAGATGAGCACGTCAGATTATTGCTTAAGATAGGTTTGCTATGCAACGACGCAAGATTGGAGTATGTGGATGATAGATGGCAAGTGTCTGGAGACCCGACGGAAGGCGCACTGGTCGTAGCTGCTGCCAAAGCGAACATGTGGATGGAAAAAATAAAAAATGACTATTCAACTATAGCTGAACTGCCATTCTCCTCTGAAAGAAAGATGATGACGACTGTTCATCAGTCTAAAAATGGGATTTTTGCATATTCAAAGGGGGCCCCAGAAACAATTTTAGAATTTTGCAAGCATACGTACAAAGACAAAAAAGTCAAGGCATTGAGAGAAGAGGAGAAGGAAAAAATACTTAGTGCGACGCACAAGATGGCCTCTGAAGGCCTGAGGGTGATTGCTTTTGCTTTCAAAGAGATGGAAAAAGCCGAGTTCACTCCTGAGAAAGTTGAGGAGAATCTAATTTTTGCCGGGCTCGCCGGGATCATAGACCCCCCAAGAGAAGAAGTGAAAGAATCAATAAGGATCTGCAAGGAAGCTGGGATTAATGTTGTCATGATAACGGGGGATCATAAGCAAACGGCTACGTCCATTGCAAGAGAGCTTGGGATCATACAAGATGAATATGAAACCGTTCTGACAGGGAATGAACTAAACGAGCTTACAGAAGAAAAACTAGAAAAGATTGTAGAAAATGTCAAGGTTTACGCAAGAGTTTCGCCTGAGCACAAAGTGAAAATTCTAAATGCATTGAAAAAGAATGGGCATGTTGTAGCAATGACAGGCGACGGCGTCAATGATGCGCCTGCGCTCAAGAATGCCCACATCGGAGTTGCGATGGGGGTAAAAGGGACTGATGTCGCAAAAGAGGCAAGTGATATTGTTCTGTTGGATGATAATTTTTCTACCATAGTCAAAACCGTAGAAGAGGGAAGGGGCATCTATGACAACATTAAAAAAACGGTTCGGTTCCTATTGTCAATCAACTTCGATGAAATGTTTGTTGTGGTCTTGGCCATGCTCATGTATTTGCCCTTGCCATTCTTACCAATCCACATACTTTGGATAAACCTGGTTTCGGACTCTTTGCCAGCATTGTCGCTGAGTATTGACACCAAAGAAAAGGAAATAATGAAAAGGAAGCCGAGGAATCCGAAAGAGCACATACTGTCAA
>DATEUU010000078.1:0-2927 GCA_035283025.1 archaeon
CTTTAAGTTAAATTGATTGACTTAATATTCTATTTTAGTGATGCTTTGAAAGAAAATCTCTTGGCCATAGATTTAGACTATACTCTGATTGAAAACAAACCTACTGTTAGGATTTTTTGCAGGAGTGAAAATGGGAAAAATGTTCTTGTCCTCGACTCGAACTTTGAGCCTTATTTCTATGCGATGCCAAAAGAGGGGAAATTGACAGAACTGAAAAAGAAAATTGGGGAGCTGGACACAAAAAAGCTTGAAACAAAAATCTTGAAAGTCGAAACCGTAGAAAAAATTTGGAATGGAGAGAAAACAAAACTGATAAAAATTACCATCGACAACCCAAGAAAGATACCCGAAGTCAGGAACGAGATAAAAGATTGCAAAGAGGTTGAAGAGACTTATGAGTACGACATACCTTTTTACAAACGCTATATAACTGACAAGCAAATCGAGCCGATGAATTGGATTTCAGTGGATGGCGAAGAGGTAAAAACAGAAAATTACCAAGTTGATAAGACAATAAAAGCAAGCTCAGTCAGACCTGTTGAAAAAAAGAAAGAAGCTGGTTTCAAAGTCTTGGCATTTGATACGGAATGGGTCGAAGAAGATGGCAAAGCAAAACTCATAATGCTGAGCTTGGTCTGCAATGATGGGTATAAAAAAGTCTTAACCTCCCATGATTGGGATAAAAAACCAAGTTACGTGGAGTCTGTAAAGGGAGAGAAAGAAATAATTGAAAGATTTTTAGAAATAGTGAAAGAGACGGATGCGAATTTCATCTGCTCATACAATGGGGACAACTTTGACTTCCCAAAACTGAAAGAGAAGGCGTCGGAGTTTAAGATCTCTTTGAAGCTTGGAAGAGACAATGCGCCTGTCTATATTGTAAGGCGTGGCAGGATAAGCTCTGCAAAAACAAAGGGAAGGATCCACATCGATATATTCGATTTTGTTGATCACATCCTTTCATCGAGCATGAAGAGTGAAGTGTTGACTCTGGATGAAGTTGCGCAAGAGCTGCTTGGTATAGGGAAAAAGGAAATGGATTACAAAGAAATGGTTGAAATCTGGAGCAGGAAAGAGCAACTGGGAAAATTGGCTGAATACTGCTTGCAAGATTCTACATTGACCATGAAATTGGGAGAACTGATTCTGCCCCAAATTTTTGCTTTATCCAGGTTGACTGGGCTTCTGCCGTTTGACTCCAGCCGAAATACTTACTCCCAATTGGTTGAAGCCTTTTTGATGAGAAGGGCTTTCACCGATAATGTCCTGACGCCAAACAGGCCGAAGACTGAAGAAATGGAAAAGAGAAGGTTGGAACCATCATACAAAGGTGCTATAGTCATCCAGCCTGAAAAAGGAATCCACAGCAATGTGCTGGTTTTTGATTTTCGCTCTCTTTACCCCACCATAATTGTAACTCATAATATCTCTCCTGAAACTTTCAATTATAAACCTTGCAAAAAAAAGACCGAAGTCCCAGAGACAGACTGGTATTTCTGCCAGGACAAAAAGGGATTCGTATCAAAGCACCTAGAGGACATAATCGAAAAGAGGAAAAAAATTAAGGATGAGATGAAAGCTGCCAAGGAAGATTCGGAAGAGCACAGGAGATTGGACAACGAGCAATATGCCCTAAAAATAATTGCCAATGCGACTTATGGGATGTTCGGATTTTTTGGTGCCAAATGGTATGGGAGGGAATGCGGCTCCGCTAGTGCTGCATTCGGGAGATTTTACATAACAAAGATAATCGATCTTGCCAAAAATGATGGCTTCAAAATAATCTATGGCGATACGGATTCCCTTATGGTAACATCCCAGAAAGACCTCCCAGCAAAAGAACTGAAGAAAATTGGTGAATCCTTTGAAGGCAAGGTGAACAAGCAGCTGCCAGGGATAATAGAACTTGAATTCAGGGACTTGTATGAAGGCGGCATATTCGTCGCAAGAAGGGAGGGGGAAGTTGGCGCTAAAAAAAGATATGCCCTCATTGATTATGACGGCAATTTAGAAGTTATAGGTTTCGAAACCGTAAGGAGAGACTGGTGCGATCTATCCAAGAAAGTGCAGAGGGAAGTCCTGACCGTAGTCCTGAGAGATAAAAATCCGGCAAAGGCTGTTCAACTTGTAAGGGACACCATCAAAAAAATAAAAGAAGGAAAAGTTTCTTTGGACGAATTGACAATCTTTGAGCAGATTACAAGACCTCTTTCGCAGTATGAGCAAATAGGGCCCCATGTCAGAGCTGCGCAGAAAGCCAAAGCAAAGGGCAGGCCGGTCGGAGAAGGCATGGTGATAGGTTTTGTCATCGTCAAGGGGAAAGGTACTATATCTGACAGGGCCGAGCCAGTGGAAGATGTCAAACCCAGCCAGTATGATCCTGAATATTATATTGAACATCAGGTCCTGCCTGCAAGCATGAGGGTGCTGAAAGCCTTGGGATACACAGAGCAGGAAGTGCTAAGCGGAAAAATACAAAAGAATCTGGAAGGGTTTCTCAAGAAATAATTCTCAGTAAAGTATTAATAAAAGAATGGACTAAAAGAGACTATTATGAGAAATGGCGGAAGATATTTTTTCACATCAGAAAGTGTGGCAGAAGGACACCCTGACAAGGTTTCGGACCAGATTTCAGATTCGATTCTTGACGCAATAATTGGGAAAGATCCAAAGGCAAGAGTTGACTGCGAAACCCTGATAATGCAAGGCATGGTTGTCGTCACCGGTCAAGTCACAACCAATTGCTATGTTAACATACCAGATGTGGTCAGGAACACGCTGAAAGAAATCGGCCTTGACAATGCAAAGGACGGCCTTGACTGGGAGACATGCGGGGTTCTGGTTTCAATCGGAGAGCAGTCCCCAGATATTTCAATGGGCGTGACAGAAACTAAGGACCACGAGCAGGGCGCCGGAGATCAGGGCAT
>DATEUU010000079.1:0-3726 GCA_035283025.1 archaeon
AAGCCGATACTGTAATTCAGTTTCCTCCGTTCACGATGGACATGGTTTTTTTGAGGAAGGCCTTGGAGATTGCAAGGAATGTATACAGCATCCACAAGCTCACTGAAGCCACGAAAAAAAAAGTGGAAGCCATCTGCAAAAAATATGGTGCAAGAATGAAACTGGAGAAAAAATTCAGATATAAGGTGCCTTGGGAAGAGAAAGGGAAAATTGGTTACGAAGTTTTCCTTTTGGTTGCCAAAAGATGAATTTTTTATTCTAATGTCGCCTTTATCCTTCTTGTCCCAGCTGCTATCCCTTCTTCCTTCAATATTTTAAATTTGCCAAGTTTTTTGGTGCTGCTTGCATGAGGTCCACCACATATTTCTACAGAAAAGTCCCCTATGGAATAGACAGAAATTTTTTCACCATACTTGTGCTCGAACTCTGCCTGTGCTCCTCTCTTTTTTGCATCTTCGATTGTCATGTCCTCTCTCCTGACGGGCAGACCTTTTTCTATCAGATCATTTACAAGTTTCTCGACTTCTTTAATTTCCTTTTCAGTCAGCTTCCTGTCGAAATTGAAATCGAATCTCAGCCTTTCAGGTGTGATGTTCGAGCCTTTCTGAACGATATCCTTCTTTTTCAGAACCCTTCGCAAGGCTTCATTCAACAGATGTGTGGTGGTGTGCAGCTTTGTCACCTGCTCCGAAGCATCTGCCAACCCGCCCTTGAATTTTTTCTCAGCACCGACTCTAGAAATTTGCTGATGTTTTTTGAATTCTTTTTCAAATCCTTTTTCATCTATACCAACACCAATCTCCTTTGCAAGCTCCTTTGTCATCTCGATCGGAAAACCAAAGCTTTGGAACAGAAGGAAAGCATTTTTCCCGTCAATTCTTTTTGCCTGTCTAGCAATTTCCTCGAATTTTTTAAGGCCTTTAGTAAGAGTGTTTCGGAATTTCAACTCTTCCTTTTTCAATTCATTCAAAATGAATTCTATCTTTTTTTCCAATTCTGGATAGTCTTTTTTGTATAATTCTATAACTATTTTTGCAAGCACACTCAAGAAATCTGCTTCTATTCCTAACAACTTTCCATACCTTATCGACCTTCTGATCAGTCTTCTTAATACATAACCCTGGTCGACATTGCTTGGCACAATTGAGCCTTCTCCAAGTATGAATGTTGAAGCTCGGATGTGATCTGTGATTATCTTTAAGGATCTTTCTTGTTTCTCATCTGGAGTTTTAATTTTTGCAATTTCCTTAATCTTTTCAAAAATCGGCTTTAGAGTTTCAATTTCGTATACATTATTTTTCCCTTGCAAAACTGGGACAGTCCTTTCAACTCCCATTCCTGTATCTACATTTTTTTTCTCTAATAGTTCGTATTTTCCATCGGCAGTCTTGTTGTACTGCATGAAGACATCGTTCCACATCTCAAAATATTTGCCACAAAAGCATCCTGGTTTGCAGTCCTTGCTACATGGTTTTTTTCCAGTATCATAAAACATCTCTGTATCTGGTCCGCAAGGCCCAGTTGCCCCAGCAGGTTCCCACCAATTATCTTTTTTTGGTAGATAGAAAATCCTTTCTTTTGGGATTCCAATGCTTTGCCAGATTCTTGCACTTTCCTCGTCCCTTGGTGCATCTTTATCACCAGCAAAAACTGTAGCGTATATTCTGTTCTTGTCCAAACCAAGCCATTTTTTGTCTGTAAGAAATTCATAGCTCCATTTTATTGCCTCTTCTTTGAAGTAATCCCCTAGAGACCAGTTGCCAAGCATCTCGAAAAAAGTTAGATGACAGTCATCTCCGACTTCGTCGATATCGGCAGTCCTCAAACACTTCTGAAAATTTACAAGCCTTTTGCCCAATGGATGAGGCTGGCCCAGCAGGAAAGGCACAAGTGGATGCATACCTGCCGCAGTGAAAAGGACTGTCGGGTCATTCTCCGGAATGAGAGAAGCATTCGGAATGACCTTGTGCCCCTTTTCCTTGAAAAATTCAATATAAAGCCTTTTCAATTTCTCTGAGTCTATAGCCATAAATTAGAATTAGTTTATAAGAATTATATTCTTAAAATCGTAGCCATGGTAATGCTCAGCCCTGAGAAGAAAAGAATCGAAGGAAGGAGCAGGCATGCCATGCAGTGGCTTCTTTTGATTTCCAAATAAGTGCAGAGCAGCCCTATTGATGTGGAAGTAAAGGCTATCAGGAGACCGAATGGGCCGGTGAGCAAGAATATCATGATTGTAAGAAAAGAAATGATAGCTATGCACAGTTTCCTGTAGTCTATTCTTGCCAAATATTTTGGAATTCTCTTTCCAAGATAGAGCGTGGACAATGCAGCAATTCCAGAGACAAAGCAGATGACCCCGACGAAGAAAAAGACATCAAAAAAAGTTAAATCGTTCAATAGAGTCTGAATTGCAACACTTGGGCCAGATCTAGGATTCCCGACGAGGGCAAGACTGATCAGAGAAAAAACTTCATTCCCTACATTTATTCCTGACAAGGTGACAAGAAAATTGCTGGCGTCTCCAGTCCTGCCAATGTATTGAACCATGGTGGCTGCCTCAGAGATGCCGATAGCTGGTAGAAAACCTACGATTAGACCTGCAAAAGTCCCGAGGACTATTGACTTGAGGATTTGATTCTTAGGGATTTTTATCTCTGTCTCCTCTTTCTGCTCTGGAATTTTCGACCTTTGGAACATGCTGACAGCTATGGTGCTCAATCCGAACATGCCAGTCAGCAATGGAAACAAGACATTTTGCTGAGGAACCAGAGAAGACCCCAAAGTTATTATGCCAAGGAAGCCTGACAGGAAAAATATCAGAACCGCAGAAAGCATTTTCTTTATTTTCCTTTCAGAGATGATCATCAGGATTGCTACACCAGCTATCATGTACTGGACATACGGTCTGGAAATCTCATACAGATAACTGAACCAAGGTGCCAATAATGCGATAAAAACCAGTGACGACATCAAAGAGCCGATGCCGCCTATCACTGTGAGTTTGATCGCTTCATAACCTCTCCCTTCAAGGAGCAGCCTGTGGCCTGGCAATACTGATAAGGCAGTGCTCTCATCAGGCGCGCCTAGGAAAATCGAAGGTATGAAATTCGTGAATATCTCGGCCATTGCAGTCGAGACAATAAGGACTGCCATATAGTAAGGGTCCAAATTCAGGGAAAGAGAGACCAAAAGAAGAATTGGTAGGATATTGTTTATGTGAGCTCCAGGTATGACTCCCATTGCGATTCCTATTGCGACCCCGAGCAATGAAAGAAACAAAGTTTCAAGGATTATATCCATCACCTAAGATTTTTATGTCATCGACTTTTCTTGGTACAATTTGCAAAGAACCTCTGTATTCGTCTACCAGTCCTGTGACAGATATCTTCACTCCTTTGGCAAGTTTTTCTTCAGACAAGCCACTCTCGATCAGCTTGCTCATGAGGCCGGCGAAAAGCGGGACTTGAATCTTTGCTTTGTTGCTGGATATGGTTAGAAAAACATGGCCGGCGGGATTTGCGCTCTTATAGGCTATGTATCCGGAAGATTTCACTGCTCTCCCAACCAGCTGGGAATCTATCTCGCCCAATTCAGTTTCTAAAGGTTGGATTTTTATTGCAGCTAAGTAAATCAGGACCAATCCGATTACCGATGAAAGAATGCAAATAGAAAGCAGCAGATTCTTTTTAATCTCCATTCTAACCAAAGGAAATTTCTTGAGGA
>DATEUU010000080.1:0-4722 GCA_035283025.1 archaeon
GCTGAGCACCGGCCATTTAGAGTCCCATCAGTGCAGTTCTGGATCACACACATACCATTATAACATACATTTCCAGTGGAGCAGTTGGTCAAGTTACCCCATTCGAAGCAACCATTTCCATCATAGTCACCACATATTTTGAATCCACTATTCGAACAGTTTCTCATCCCGGTTTGGTTGCATTCATTCTGACACGATAATGAGAAGATGGCTGTCATGCTTTTCGAAGAAGTCATGTAGATGTTGCACGAGCTACTGCTGTTTGCGCAGCCTCCCACCCAGCCGGCAAAGACAGAACCATTGGCAGGCGTGGCGGTTAGTCTCACCAAAGTGTTTGGTTCATAGGAATTGCTGCATTGGGAGCCGCAATCAATCTCCGATCCGCTGGTGGTGACTCTTCCAGACCCGCTACCTGATTTTGAAACCGAAAGCAAATATTCCTCAGCACATTCTTCATTTCCACATTTGCCACATTTGCTCGAATCGGTGGTCGGACAAACTCCTCCGCATCCGTCTTCTTGCCCACATCTCTCTCTGCACGATGGGACGCATTCGGAAGGGAAGAGAGATCCTCTGAAAGCGAAAACCAATGCGGCAATGGCAACTACGACGACAACGGCGATGATTATGTATTTTATGTATTTCAAAAAAGGTAAACCTTTCTTCGGTGGTGCCCCGCCCCATTTAGTGTAAAGGTCTTCCCATTTCATGGTATTCTATAATAAAAATATGAATTTTTTTTGAATTATATTCATTACTCTGGCCTAGAATGGCCTCTGCTCCCTTCTCAGTGTGAACAATCCGGGCAGGTTTCCAGCCCTGTTTATAAGATCCAAATAGAACATTTCCAAATCCTTTTCCGAAAGTTTTGCCCTCTGATCGGCCTCGATCAGGACCGAAGGCATGCCGTAGCTTGAATGTCCTGATAAAGACAACAAGATGGAAGAGATGAAATTGGCAATCTTGGTGAAATCTTTTTCTGCGAGGAAGTCAACCCTTATCGGCCTGTCAAACTCAGCTGTCTTCAGATAAAAGCAGAATATCGAGTTTGCAATCTTGCCTCCGAATTCTTTCAGTATAGGATGCTGGTCGGGGGATGAGGAATACCTGAATAGGAAGCTCCTCTCTTTCAGTTTCAAAGCATATGTGAGGAGGTTGGTGTCTTTCGTCTTGTTCAGAAGTAGTTTGATTTCTACCAGCTCGTTTGGAATTTTTAGCATAAGCTTTTCATTTATCACCTCGCAGAATCTCGTCCCCCTCGAATCTTCGATGACTCCGGCCAGAGCAGTTTTCTTCTCCTCGCATTTTTTAAAAAGATTGGCATATGCTTCTATCAGCTTCTTGTAGGTTGGGAAAAGCAGGGAGTGCTCGGGTGGTCTTTCTGTATAATGTGGGACCACAGAGCCGTTCAGGAATAGGATGTCTGGCTCAAATTTATCTATGACTTCCGTCGCATTCTTGACTTCTGTCAGCTGCCTTTCGTAATTTGAGTTTATTTCGAACTCCAAATCTGTGAAGGGATCGAAGAAGATTCTTGGGTTAGGGGAAGGGATTGCATCAGGGTGATAGTCGACCTTTTCCAGTTTTCCGTCTTTATAATAGAAAATCACTCCCACTGCTCTCAACAGCATTATGTCTAGCCCGTGAAGAGTATGTTTTACCAGTCCGCCATCGACTCCTGCAATTTTCATGTTCGCCAGATCCAGATTTTCCATCGGTAGAATAATCTTTTCTTCGAAAATATCCCTGTCTGGGGGCAAGTTGGTCGAAGAGCTGACCTCTCTGAGAAAGTCCCCCAATTTTTTCCTCTGATTTTCCATCTCCTCTATCCTTCTGGAAAACTCCTCTGTGAGTTCGATGAATTCTTTCATGCTGTCTTCTTCGATAATTAATTGTGCTCTAATAGATAAAATTATTGTTCCCTTGACGGTAAGCAACGCCCGGAAGCACTTCTAATTTTCATCCGTTTTTTTATCAAAATAAGTTGGGTTTCCATTTGGGTTAAAAAATTAAAAAAGTCAATAAAAAATAAAATTATTATTCGGTCGGTAAGAAGCGCCCGGAACCGTTTTTTAATTGTAAACAGTTAACAGAAATTTTTTCAAATGTAGGATTTTTAAGTTTTAAACTAGTAAATTGGATATATCAATAAAGGTGATGAAATTCAAAAAAGCAAAATTTTACATAACCACAGCGATAGACTATGTGAATGCGCCACCGCATCTGGGTCATCTTTACGAAAAAATATGCGCAGATGTCATAGCAAGGTCCCAAAGGATTAGAGGCAGGGATGTGTTTTTCCTTACAGGAACGGACGAGAATGCGCAGAAGAATGAAAAGGCGGCGAAAGAAGCAGGCATAGAAGTGGGTAAATTTGTTGACATCAACGCAAAAAAATTCATAGAATTGTGCAAAATTTTCGACGTGTCGAATGACGATTTCATAAGGACCACGGAAAAAAGGCACGTCAAGACATCGCAGCTGATTTTTAAAAAACTGCTTGACAATGGTGATATCTACAAGGGATATTATGAGGGTTATTACTGCTATGGATGCGAGGAATTCAAAACTGAAAAGGATTTGGTGAATGGGAAGTGCCCTGAGCACGATAAGGAGCCAGAGTGGCTGAAACAGGAGAGCTATTTCTTCAAATTGAGCAAGTATCAGGATAAAATATTGGAATTATTGTCAAGCCAGCAATTTGTATTGCCAGAAAAGAGGAAGAATGAGATCGTCACAAGGATAAAGGAGGAGGGTCTTAAGGACTTGTCTGTAAGCAGGCCGAATGCGTCATGGGGGATTGACACTCCAATTGACAGCAAGCATAAAATCTACGTTTGGATAGACGCGCTTGTGAATTATATTTCTGCCCTGGACTATGATGAGGGGGAAAAATACAAAAAATATTGGCCCGCTGACGTTCATCTGATCGGAAAGGGGATAAACTGGTTCCATTCTGTGATATGGCCGGCCATTCTTCTGTCTGCTGTGATTCCGTTGCCAAAGCTAATCCTTGTACACGGTTATTTGACGATTGGTGGCAAAAAGATATCCAAGTCTCTAGGGAATACAATCGATCCTTTTGAACTTGCAAAAAAGTATCAGGTAGACGCAATCAGATATTTCTTGCTGAAAGAGATACCGTTCGGCGAGGACGGGGACTTCACGGAAAAGGCTCTGATTGAAATAAATAATAACGAGCTGGTTGCGACAATAGGCAATTTCATTTACAGGACTCTGAGCTTCATTGATGCGAAATTTGGAGGAGAAGTCCCTGAGCCGGGAAATCTTGACGAGCAAGATGAAATTTTTGAGAAAAAAATCGAAGAACTTGGAGGGAGTGCTGGAAAGGAGCTGGAAAAGATTGAATTGGACAAGGCTTTGAGAAAAATACTCGAGTTCTCCGGATTCTGCAACCAATATTTCCAGAAGAAGGAGCCTTGGAAGGATTTGGAGAAGGCAAAGACATGCTTGTACCTGAGCGTAAACGCGGTGAAGAGCCTGGCAATTGCGCTTGAGCCTTTCCTGCCGTCTTCTGCTGAAGAGCTTTGGAAGCAGCTGAACCTGAAAGAATCAGTTCACAACCAGAAATGGGATTCTGTTTCAAAAATTGAAATTAAAGCAAAACATAAGATAAATAAGCCGGAGATATTGTTCAAGAAAATGGATGTGGATAATCAATCGAAAAAACCGGGGTGATGATTTGGAGGAAATAAGTTACGACGAGTTTCAGAAGCTTGACTTGAGGATTGGGAAAATTCTTGAGGCTGCGCAGATTCAAGGCAGCAGGAACTTGGTCAAGCTGATTGTCGATTTCGGAACTGAGAAGAGGCAGGCGGTTGCAGGAATATCCCAATGGTACAAACCAGAGCAACTTATAGGTAAGAAGTACATGTTCATCCTCAACCTGCAGAAGAGGAAGCTGATGGGCGTGGAGAGCCAGTGCATGATATTTGCAGCAGAGGACAGCAAGGGCAACATCGTCTTGGTGCAGCCTGAGAAAGACATTGAAGAGGAAAGCAAGATAAGGTAATCTTGACTTTTTTAATCCAGAATTTTAATATAGAAGTAATAGAGTGATGATATTGGAAGAAAAGATGGTTGTAACTTTCTTTGTCTCCTTTTTCCTGATAGTCCAGCTTTTCGGGCTCTACCTGGGGAATGGCTATTTGAATCTTATCAAAGCCGGCCAGGCCGAGCCTGCGTTTGAAAATCCAGAGAGCATCGGGAATTCCTTGTTCCTTTTCGGATACATAATCGCAGCGACGATTGGGATAATCCTGATAGTGAAGTATGTAAAATTCTTTATCAGGGTATTGGAAGTGGTTGCTGTTTTTGCCGGGACCCTTCTCACATTCTATATCCTGTTTCCGCAGAACATCCTTGTAGATTTTGTCCTGGCTCTGATCCTGAATGTTTGGAGGATATTTAGACCGAGCAGTCTTCTTCAAAACCTTAGCCTTGCCCTGGTCATACCCAGCATCGGCGCTTTGATAGGGACCTCGCTGGGAGTAATCCCGTCCTTGATCTTCATCGTCCTGCTTTCGATATACGACTTCGTCTCTGTGTTCATCACCAAGCACATGATATACATGGCTAAGGAAATCACGAAGAGGCCGTCTGCATTCGCGCTCTCGATGCCGTACAAATTCAAGAAATTGAAGACTTTCGTGCATGGCAAGAGAGAATTGAAGAAGAAGCTACATGTTTTTCAGCTGGGAA
>DATEUU010000081.1:0-2839 GCA_035283025.1 archaeon
TCTTCACACTCTACAGCCAGCTGAATCAGGGAGAAGCTCTGAAGACAGCTATAACCCACTGGAGGAGCTGCATGTTCAAAACCAGCGGATGCCTGATATGGCAGCTGAACGATTGCTGGCCCGCAATAAGCTGGAGCATCATAGACTACGGGTTAAATCCGAAGCCCGCCTACTATTACACAAAGCGAGCTTTTCAACCAATAATCGCACCTCTGATAGTTAAACATGATAAAATCTACGCTTACATAGTCAACGAAACAGAAAAAACATTGAAGTCAATTTTCAAATTCCAAATAATAAGTTTTAACGGTGAGACAATACACTTTGAACAGATAGAGACGGTCACACCGCCATATACTTCCAATCTGGTTTTAGAACGCGCCCTAAGCGGAGTTCCATTAAGAGACGACTGCTTTTTCTTTGCGACTTTAGAGAGCGATGGAACTATTCTATGCGAGGACACCCGTACCATCCAAGAACCAAAATACCTCAAATTGCCAGCACCCCGCATTGAAGTTAAAGTAACAAAGGTTGGTTCCTGTAAATTCCATGTCCAGCTCGAATCAGACGTATATTCGAAAGCGGCATGGCTAAATATCGATGGCCACAAAGCAAAATTTGATGACAACTTCTTCGACATCATACCTCAAAGACCCAAAGCCGTCGAAATTCTTCTGGAAAAAGACATAGACGTAAATGATTTCAAAAAGTCTCTCGTCTTAAAAGTGTACCCCTATTTATGATAAAGTGAAAAATCATAAACCCGAATACGCATTTAAAATCTGAAAAGAAAAAATCTTTTATGTCGATAGTTCTGATTTTTGGAGACAGTATCACCTACGGGGCTTTCGATACAGAGAATTCCGGCTGGGCTGGAAGATTGAGAAACTATCTCGACGAAGGCTCAAGCGAGGTTTTCTTCATAACTTACAACCTCGGGGTCTCGGGTGACAATTCTTCAGAATTGCTGAAAAGATTCGAATCAGAATGCGAGTCAAGGATCAACGACAGGTTGGAGGAAGGCGAGTCGGCCTACATAATTTTCTCAATAGGGATAAACGATTCGCAATGCCTGAACATGGAAAAAAAGTTGAGAGCCCCTGAGAAGCAGTTCGAACTGAACATTCAAAAATTGATTGAACTAGCCAAGAAATTTACTTCGAAAATCATGTTCGTCGGCCTTGCACCAGTTGACGAGGACAGGACCGTGCCAATCCCCTGGGACACCAACAAGTCATACAAGAACTCCAATGTGAAAAAGTACGATCAGATGATCCAAGATGTCTGCGCAAGAAATAAAATCCCTTTTGTAGAAATCTTCGACAAACTTTCAAAATTAAACTTCAAGGATTTGCTCTATGACGGCTTGCATCCTAATACAAAAGGGCATGAAAAGATTTTTGAGATTGTTAAAAATTCTATTGAAGAATATTTTTTGGAATGAAAATTAAGTATGAATGTCACTCGTGACAATGAGAATGCTTAAATGGCTCCGAAAATATAGATTAATCACTGTGGTTGAAGCGATGTTGCATTACTCCGCCTCTTTCAGGGTAAGTTCAGAAATTTTTGATAGCTATTTTGGTCCAAATGGTTCGCCTAATCCAGTTTGCTGGCCCAAATGTGTAATTGGATGCACCCCAATTGTAGACGCATACAATAACATACAATTGATTTTGAGTGTCGATGAAACAAAACTTCCAGCAAGTGAAATGAATCGTCAAATCTATCTTGAAGCTCTAATTGTAAAGTTGTACGGGAACAATGGCCAAAAACTCAGAGTCGTCCCTATTAAATTTATAGAAGCCAAGAACATCCCATCTAGTAAACCTGAGTTCTGAATATAATTCTTAAATTTCAAAAATCACACGGTAAATATCCTGTTGTTTGCCAGAGGTGCAACAGCATCAACCCCTTTTTCTTTCAGTTCGGAAGCAAACTCCTCCGTGTGATCTCCATGAACGCAGAAAATCTTTTCAGGATTGACTTCCTCTGCAAATTTGAACAGATCAGTCCTGCCGCAGTGGCTTGAAAAGTCCAATCTCTTCACCATCATCTCCAAATCCAGATTGATCTCTTTGTTGATGAACCTTCCAGTCTCAAGCAAAGTCTTGCCAGGAGTTCCTTCAACCTGGAATGATGTGAGAACTAGACTCGAATTCTTATCGTCATACAATTTTTTAATATACTGCACAATCGGTCCTCCGCTCAGCATCCCGCTGGTGGTCAGGATCACGCAGGGCTGCCTCATTATCCTCTTCCTCATTCTCTCGCCTTCAACATATTCGACTTTCTGCAGAGCCCTGTCCAGGTTGTTCGGTTCTTTCATCAGTTTCTTGAACTGGTTGATTATTGTTATCCCCTTCTTCGCCATCCCGTCGATATAAATAGGATAGTCAATCCCCCTCGCATCAAGGGAAAGCAATATCTCGTCAATCCTCCCGACTGCAAAGCCGGCAATCAGGCAGATTCCATCGACAGCAAGCGTATCATTTATGGTTCCCACCAGTTCCCTTTCCTGGGTCTTCCTGTCAGAATGTTCCCTGTCCGAATAAGTGGACTCCGTGACCAGGATGTCAATCTTCGGCAGATCCTCTTCAGCTTTCCTAAGCAATCGGCTGTCGTTCGTTTTGAAATCTCCTGTATAGAGAATACTTTTCTCGCCAGTTTTTATGAATGCCATCAGAGAGCCTGGGATATGCCCGGCATCATAGCAGGTAACCTGGGCTTTGCCGACTTTGAACGGTTCTCCGTATTTGACTGGCAAAAAGTTCTTTATTGTCTCCTTCACATGCGATTTTGTGAACGGCAATTCGATTCCCTCCTCCCTGCTGATTTT
>DATEUU010000082.1:0-7646 GCA_035283025.1 archaeon
TCTATTTTAATATTTTAAAATTAAAATAAAATTATGGTGCCTTGGAGGTACACATCCCTTTTTGTCTTGGTTCTTCTAGTTCTTTCAGTCCTGTTCTTCATACCCTCAGAAAGTACAGGATTCGCGACTCAGATAGAATCCCTTCCAAGAATGATTATTGGGTTTATGCTCGCTTTTATTGTTCTCATAATCTTGGCAGCTTCGCTAAGGAAGAAAAAACCTGTTGAGCAATCCTTTAGTCAGACTAGTCCTACTGCGACAGAAGTAGAAATCATAGAAAAATCAAAAGAAAATCCTTAAAGTGTTATTCTCAATTTGGCATCACGGATAGACTCTGTTTATCAGCCTTGGAAAGGCCACAGCATCTCTTATGTGCTTCAACTTGCAGATCCAGGCCAAAATCCTTTCAACTCCGAGGCCGAATCCCGAATGTGGCACTGAGCCATATTTCCTTAAGTCAACATACCACTGATAATCCTTTGGGTCGATTTTCTCCTCTTCCATCCTTTTCAGCAGTTCATCTAAATCATGAACTCTTTGTCCGCCTCCAATAATTTCCCCATATCCTTCTGGTGCAAGCATATCTGCGCTCAAAGTCACCCTATGGTCTTTTGGATCAGGTTTGTGATAGAAAGCTTTCACTCCTTTTGGGAAATGCGTCAAAAAGAAAGGAACGTCAAATTTCATGGCCAACTTCTTTTCAACGATCCAGGTTATATCGTCTCCCCAATCTATCTTCACCCCGTCCTTCTGGAGCATTTCTATGGCTTTGTCATAGGTGACTCTTGGGAATGGCGGTTTGATTTTAAGCAAATCTTCAGGTTCCCTCCCCAACTTTTTCAGTTCCAACGTCATCTCCTTGGCTATGGCGTGGCAGATATAAGTGATAAACTCTTCCTGCATTTTCATTGTGCATTCCAAATCGCAGAATGGCTCTTCCACCTCCATGTGCCAAAACTCTGTCAGATGCCTTCTCGTCTTTGATTTCTCTGCCCTGAATGAAGGTGCCACTGTGAAAATTTTCCCCAGGCTTGCTATTGCGGCCTCTGCGTACAATTGCCATGACTGCGTGAGATAAACTTCTCTCTCAAAGTATTTCACAGGAAACATGGTGGATCCACCTTCACAGGCAGCAGCAGTCAGGCTTGGTGAATGGAACTCCTTGTACCCATGCTCTTTGAACCATTGCCTTGCTGTTTCCAACAATTTTGACCTGATCCTGAGAATTGCCTGCATTTTTTGGCTCCTCATCCAGAGGTGCCTTTGGTCAAGAAGGAAGTCTGGGCCGTGATATTTTTTCGAAATAGGGAAATCGTCTGCGGATTTGAAAGCAATCTTCAGATCATCAATAGAAATCTCATACCCGCTTGGAGACCTTTCATCTTTCCTTGCCGAGCCCTTTATTTCCAGAACAGATTCGACCGGTAGCTTCTCCACTTCTTCGAACTTCTCTTTCCCCAATTTATCTTTCTTGAGGGTGCATTGGATTATCCCGCTTCCATCCCTGATTAGCAAAAACAAGATTCCCCCAGAGCTCCTCTTGTGATGAACCCAACCCCTAACGGAAACCTCTCCTTCCTTTCCCCTCAATATCTCTGAAATATCTGTGAATTCCATTTTCGATACACCGTAATTATTATTTTTTAATTAGCTTTATTAAGCAAACGCCTCGGGAGAGACTCGAACTCTCAACCTACTGGTTTCTATAGGACTAACATCCAGTTGCTCTGCCGTTGAGCTACCAAGGCATTATGGAGATATCACCCCAGCAACTTTTGGGAAAGGTAGAGCTTCCCATATTTTATCCAAGCCACAGATAAATCTGGTCAATCTTTCGACTCCTACTCCAAAGCCAGCCGATGGTGGGATACCTGCTTTTAGCATTTCCAGATACCATTCATATTTCTCAGAGTCTTCTTTTGTAAGTTCCATTCTTTTTACCACTCCTTCGAATGTATGTTCTCTTTCACCTCCTGATACAGCTTCACCGAATCCTTCAGGATATATCAAGTCAAAATCTCTCAAAATTCCAGGCCTTTTCGGATCTTCTCTATCGTAGAACCCTCTGGAACTTAAGGGATAATCGTAAATGAAAAAAGGTTCATCAAACATTTCCGAAATAATTTTCTCTTCTTCCCATGGTATTTCCTCCCCATATTCAACATAAAATCCCTTTTGCTTCAGCAGCTCGATTGCTTCATCGTATTTAATTTTTTTAAATGGAATCTTCGGAATTTTCAATTTTCTGCCTAATTGCTCCAATTCTTTGTCGCAAGCACAAGCTACTTTTTTACAAACATATTGAATCAATCTCTCTGCCACAATCATGGCATCTTCATAGCCGACCTCTGCAATTTCAAGATCAAGTTGTCTAAACTCTGTCAGATGCCTTCCAGTCTCTGTAGTTTCCAAGGGCTCCATTCTGATGCACGGTGAAAGTGCGAATATTTTTCCTAGAGAAGACATAGCCAATTGCTTGTAAAGTATCATGCTGCTCATGACTTTGAAGGGGACCCCATAGTAATCGATTGAAGCTATTTTTGCGCCTCTGATACCTGGGTCGGATACTGGCCCTATTATCGGAGCCAGAATCTCGATAAATCCTTCCTGCCTCAAAAAATCCCTTAGCGCAGCCAGAATTTCGTCTTGAATTTTCAAAATTTTCACGAGCTTGGGGTGTTTAATTGAAAGATGCCTTTTTCTTACTAGATCCAAAGAACTCAGATCACCATATTTGTCGATTGAAAAGTCTCCACCATCGTAAGCATGTTGGATTTTATGCTTGGGCTCAACTGTGGTAAGTACAAGGGATCCAAATTTGATTTTTAGTTTTTTCCTGATAGAAGCGGGAATTAAAATTCTTCCTCTATCATCAAGAATAGCGGTGAAACTAAGAGAATCATAAGCCACATCTGGCTTTAATGTCTTCCAAGTTTTGACAACCACTCATTTCGTTTCACCTAAACTGTATTAATTGCCATGCTATTTAAAACTATGTGGGAAATTTTTGAAAATTTTAAGAATTTCCGTGAAAAAATCAAAAGGCAACATGTGTTTAACAATAACTCTTAACAAAAACAGTTATAATAACATATAGAAAAAATGACAATAATGCTTTTAAATGACTTTAAAGAAAGAATTAATACAGGGTTTAAAATAGTTTGGGTTAAAGTTAACTTAAGTTGGGTTAAATTAGGGTTAAAGGGTTAAAAAGTAGGGTTTTGAATTAGATACGGGTTTTGCTAATTTTCTAATTCTAAGATAATGTATTTGAAAGCCTTAATAAAAGGTTTTCGATGAAACAAAATATATTTTGTTGAAGATAGGAGGAAAAAAAATGGAGTCAATAATTAAGAGCGCCCTGCAAAAAACCTTTGGCGAAGAGAGTCCCCAATCAAGATTCAAGCTAGAATCTACATCAGGCGCAACATTCTCAAACGTGGATTATTATAAACTAGCAGAACAAGAGTTCGGCTTCTCCGTAAAGAAGGCAAAAATCACCGTAGTTGGATGCGGGGGAGCTGGTCAGAACGCAGTCACAAGGTTAACAGAGATGGGAATAGAGGGTGCAACTACCGTATCTCTAAATTCTGATGCTAAACACTTGGCTGTTGGTAAAGCAGACAAGAAAATTCTCATAGGAAAGGAGTTGACAAGAGGTTTAGGGTGCGGTGGATACCCTGAAGTAGGAAAGAAATGCGCAGAGGAGAACAGGAACGAGATCAAAGAGTCTTTGGAAGGATGCGATCTGCTGTTTGCCATAGCAGGTATGGGAAAAGGAACCGGAACCGGAAGCGTACCTGTTGTCTGTGAGATAGCCAAATCAATGGGAGCAATAGTAATTGCTGTTGTTACCATGCCTTTCAAGCTTGAAGGTTCAAGGATTGCAAAGGCGGAAGACGGTTTGGCAAATCTAAGGCAGGTTTGCGACACAGCAATCGTAATCGAGAATGACAAGCTTCTGAAATACGCAGGTAACATGTCAATTCAGCAGGCATTTGCCATTGCAGACGAGCTAATTGCGGCTATGGTGAAAGGGATAACCGAAACGATTACTTTGCCAAGTCTGGTGAATCTAGACTATGCCGACGTAAAGGCCGTAATGCACGCTGGCGGTGTAGCAGCTATAGGAGTTGGAGAGAGCAACAGCTCAGACAGAGCTAGAGATGCTATTACAAAGGCTCTGATGAATCCGTTGCTTGAAGTTGACTACAACGGCGCAGCAGGAGCATTGATCCACATAACAGGCGGTCCTGATCTAAAACTTGACGAGGTAAACATGATCGGAGAAAGCGTAGCACAGCATTTAGATCCTTCAGCTCAGGTATTCTGGGGTGCAAGGATTCTGCCAGAATTCGAGGGAAGAGTTCAAGTGATCTCAATAATAACAGGAGTAAAGTCGCCTTACATACTAGGACCAGTAAGCTATGACAAGCCAATCTCAAGAGAAATGAGCCAAGCTTTGGGGATTGATATAATAAGATGAAATCCCGTCTCTTTGCGGCCGCACTTCAAATAAGAGAAATTTAGACGAACTAAACACTCTGGACAGAAGAAATGTGGCTTGAAAAAAAAGGGAGAGGATATCAATGGATGAGGATGTTTGGGATCCTTTAATGGAGGACGATGAAGAAGAGGAGGAGTGGTAGTTTTATTTATTCTTTTTTTATTTCACCCCTCTGAAATATTTTTCTTGAAATGTGGAACGACAGCTTCCATTTCCTTAGAAAGAGTTACAAGTTAATTTCCAAAAAATCCTTTTTAGAGGTAGTCACACCCATTTTATCAGGCCGGAACTCTCCAATTTCTCCAGAATTCCGGCGATGGCAGCCTTTATTATGTCCCTATTTCCATCAACAGAAAACACGTCCACTATCTGCTCCAAGTTGGTTTTTCCATCGCATTGAACCCAGACCAGGAATGCTATGGGGTCCAGGCTGTAAGTCTTATTTGTGCCTTTATCAAGAAGTAAATAAATTTCCCCGGTTTTATTCCACTCAAGTTCTTTAGTCTTTGAAGGTCTTTTATCCACAGGATTCACTCTAAACGGCTTCGGCAGCTTCCCCTGTCATTTCTCCCTCTTCGGACATCTCTGGCGTTGCGATGTGCTTGATTAGGACCACATCTCCGATTGCTTGGACCATTGGATAAGGAACAATTATTCCTTTTTTGCCTCCAACCATCTTTCCAAGAAAGCTCCCCTTTGCAGCTTCAATGACCATCGATCGAATCTTGAATCTCGCTAGGTCGAACTCAAGGTCCGAAACCTTGCCGCAGTAAAGGCCTTTGCCTGTGAAGACATCCTTACCAAACATGTCAGCTATATCCTTTACAGTTATAGGCATTTTTATCCTCCTTTAAAGAATTTATTTAATTCTAATATAGGAATTTAGATATAAATATCCTTTCAGCATTTTAATTAGAAATAGAGCGAAAAAGCCCAGATCGCATAACCCGGTAGTGCACCAGGTTGCTAACCTGGCGCTCCTCTGGAGCTTGTGGGTTCAAATCCCACTCTGGGCGTCCCTTCTTAGATTAGAATCCTTACTCTGTTTCTTAATTCCTAGAACTTTTTCCATATCTTCACTAGAGAAGTTCTTTCTGTTAGCCCAAAACAATTGATTAACTTTCTTAGAGAAGGCCAAAAATTCCTCGAAAACTCTTTCTGAGTAGTATTTCTGTACATCTTTTGGCAATTCATAAGAGCTTTTTAGTAGCTTAGTTGAAAGACTTGCATTGATTATTGAATTAATTTCTTTTATCTGTTTCCACACTTTTTCAAAATTCTTGCTTTTGACTGTATCCTCGAATAGATCAAGCAGCTCCATGTTTGCCTTGTGCCATTCATTGATATCTTTCTCAACACCTGATACCATTGATTTTATCATTGTTCTGTTCTTAACTGCAGCCCTGGTGATCAATCCCATTTCTTCTAATGCAAATAATCTTCTTGAGAAGGAATCTCTTGACATCTTTCCATGCAATTTGTCATATAGCTTGTTGAATGAAACTCCTTTGATGTTCTCCGGCAAATTCAGTTTATTGAGGATCTCTCTTTCTCTCTCATCCAATTTCTCAATACGACTAGTCGGCATACTGAACTATTAGTACTACAAGAATATAAAGGTTATGTATGGGATTTGTAAGACTTACTATTTCGATGGATGCTCAATTTTTAGAGAAAATGAAAGCAAGAATCCAGAATCTTGCCATAAATCGCTCTGAGTACTTGAGAGGATTGGTATTGAAAGATTTAGAAGGTTGCAAAAATGAAAAGCCCGTTGATTGAATTTTTAGCTGAATGGCTTGAAGAAGAAAAAAAAGCCGGGACTCCAACAGATGATGGGGGAAATCCACATGCCTGAAAAAAGTATGGTCGCCGGGATTAATAAAAACCGTACCCTCCCTCCTTTGTCGAAAGTCTTTCAGATCCTGATCAAGAGCCATCCTGATTATGCTAAGATGTCTGAGATCAACCAAACCTTGAGCTGCTTATTTTTAACCAAGGGTGAGACTCGAAGATATTTGAGAATTTTGGAGAATTTGGGTTATGTCAAGATCCATAGAGGCATGCTTTTTGTTTTGAAGGGGGAAATAGAATGCAAACTCTAATGGCTCTGCTCATGGGTAAAGAAGGCCAGTTTTTCAATATCTACACCTGGAGAAAATCCTATAAAAATGTGAAATTAATCCATGTCAACAGTTTTGGGGATTTGATCATCTCAACCGAGGACAAGCTGAAAGTTTTTGTAAATGCCAAATTTGTAACCTCAGTTGAGTTCCTGGGAGGCCAAAAATGACAGTTTTGCAAGCTTGGACAAAATTGAAAGAATTAGAAGACAGGGTAAAGAGGTTGGAACAGATAGCTGAGGGACACCATGGAGAAATTACATTTTTGCAGCAAGAGTTTGCAAAGCACATCACAAAGGAGAGCTTGAAATGATTGAGCTTGAAGAAATATATCAAAGCATGATTAAGATTTTTCAGCGTTATCTAGACATGGATGCTAGATACTATAAAATTGTTGCATTGTGGACAATTGGCACACATTTTCACAAGATATTTCAAACCTTTCCTTATCTTTATCTTAATGCTACCAGAGGATCAGGCAAGACTCGTTTGCTGAAGTTGATTTCTTACTTCTCAAGGAATGGCAGCGTTATTGGACTGCCTAGCGAGGCTTTTATTTTTAGAGAAGCTGAGGCCATGACATTCTGTTTTGATGAGATGGACAACATACAGCAGAAAGAAAAGAATGATCTGAGGCTGCTGCTGAATACTGCATACAAAAAAGGTTTGTTTGTACCTAGAATGAAAAAAAATAAAGAAGGACAAATAGAAACAGAAAAATTTGAAACTTTTGCTCCAGTAGCCATTGCTAATATTTGGGGGCTTGAGAGTGTCCTCCAGGATCGATGCGTTTCTATGATCTTGGAGAAATCCCACAATGCACAGATAACAAAGAAGGTTGAGGCCTGGGAATTAGAAAAGGATTGCATCAAACTAAAGGAGAGATTGCAAAGCATCAACACAGCAACATACGAAATTTCATTTTTTGGGATTACCAGGCTTGAGGACATGGCATACATACCTGTAGTTTGGAATGCAGTCCTGGAGAATCTTAAAGAAGAAAAAGATTTTAACCA
>DATEUU010000083.1:0-2927 GCA_035283025.1 archaeon
TGTCAGGTGGTGAAGTCCAAAGGGTTGCAATAGCGAGGGCTTTGGCAAACAACCCAGAAATAATCTTAGCCGATGAGCCCACCGGCAACTTGGACTCGAAATCTGGTAAGGAAGTCATTGACACTTTTTTAAGACTTAACAGGGAGCAATCAGCCACTGTGGTTATAGTGACTCACGACCCTTATATTGCATCCCATACAAAAAGAATAATATATATGAAAGATGGCAGAATTGTTAAGGAGGCAAAACGGTGAAGAAATATTTTTTCATGATTCTGGCTGTTTTTTCAACTTTAATTCTAGCCAGCAATGCCTTTGCGCTGGAGCCATCGCTAACAATCAGCTGGCAAGTCCTAAGTTCGAAAATCAGCCCTGGTGGAGCAACCACAGTTTTGCTCACTCTCTCAAATCCCTCCACAACCTTGGGAACCGGCACAGTAAGAATCTACATCAGTCCTGGACCTTATGTTAAATCCTCGCTATCGTATCAGCAGATTGGAAGTCTGGGGCCGGCCTCTAGCCAGCAAACATCTTTCACCGTAACTGCAAACCAGGATGCAATTTCCACGGATTCGTACATAACTGTAAAAGCCACTTATTATACTGAAACCATTGAAAAGGAGACTGATGCCAATATCCCGATCATGATAAGAAGGCTGCCTATCCTGCAAATTTCAGAAGTCAACTATAGCAAGAGTGTCATAGAGGCAGGCGATACAATCTCTTTATCTTTTAACATAGTGAACAATGGCGATGGGACAGCAGAAGATGTCAGAGTAGTTTTAGATCAGAGCATAGACATCTTTACTGCATCTGGATCAGGCGAATCTTTTATCAATTCCATATCAGGTGGTCAAGCAGCAAATGCGAATTTTGCTTTGACAGTCAACCCCAGCATCTCGACAGGTACCTATTCGATACCAGTCACGTTGGCATATTATGATGAACTAAAGAATCAGTCCTATTCCGTATCAAAAAGCATCGGGCTGACTGTTTCAGGAAGATACAATTTCATACTGACTTTAGAATCGCAAGACATCCTGACTCCAGGCTCGACCGGTAGCATCAACATAAAAATTGCAAATGCCGGGACCCAGACAGCAAAGTTCTTGACAATCAAAGCCGTTGGAAGTGAATTCAGAGATGTCAATCCCTTAGAAGATTACATGGGAGACTTGAACTCAGACGACTATGACACAGAGAAGTTCACATTCAGGGTCGATAGCTCAACTAGTCCAGGAACCTATCCTTTTGGAGTTCAATTGCTATACAGGGATCCTTATGGGAATCAGTACGACCAATCTTTCAATGTGAATTTGAAGATTTACGGCAGAGGAGAAGTGCCAGCATCTGGAACACCGCCAATTTATTTTGTTATAATCGGAATTGCCGGAATAATAATCATTTACCTCATTTTCAAAAGGCTGAGAAAAAAATCTAAGTGAACAGATGCTTTCAGAATTAACTTCGATGGCAATCCAAAACATAACTAAAAGAAAATTGAGAAGTTTCCTGACCCTCCTTGGTATAATAATTGGAGTTGCATCCATAGTCGCCACAGTTTCAATTGGCTTGGGATTGCAAGAGAGGATTATAGGGCAGCTTTCCAAATTCATGGCAAACATGGTTACCATTATACCTGGCAACATTCGCTTTGGAGCAGGCGGAGATTTTAGCACAGGTAAAATATTAGAGCTGACAACAAAGGATGAAGAAGCTGCTTCAAAAATCGACGGAGTAGAAATGGTGACCGGGGAGATTTCTTCAAATGCAAAAGTGGAATTTGGAAGCGAACTCGGGAGTTTAACCGTATATGGTGTGCAGGATGCTGAAGCTTGGAAGGCTATAGAAGCTGATTCTCTGGGACTTGAGAGTGGAAGATTCATTACTAACGAGGACAATTATGCCGCTGTCATAGGCAACTCGGTAGCACATGAAATTTTTTCAAAAGATGTTGATTTAAGGAAAACCATTAAAATCAATGGGGTCGATTTCAGGGTTGTCGGAATTCTGAACAGTGCTGGAGGTTTTCTTTCGATGTTCGATCAAAGAGTTTATATCCCAATGAAGCCAGCAAGGGAATTGTTTTCAGGGCAGTTTGAAGAGAATGAATATGCATCAATAGCTGTAAAAATCGCTGACGGGTACGATACAGAACAGGTTGCAGGCGCTATAGAAAGTAGGTTGCTGAATCTTCATCATCAAACTGAGGAAACAAGAACCTTCTCAGTTATCAGTTCCAAGTTTTTTCAAGACCAGATTAGTTCAATTCTTTCAACTATGACAATATTTCTCGGTGCCATAGGCGCCATCTCTCTGGTTGTTGGTGGTATAGGAATAATGAATATAATGTATGTGTCTGTTATGGAAAGGACAAGAGAGATTGGAATAATGAAAGCCATAGGAGCTACGAATAGAATTATCTTATTGCTGTTCTTGTTTGAATCCGGAATTTTTGGCTTGCTCGGTGGAGCCGTCGGAGATTTGTTTGGAACTTTTCTTGGAGTTGGAATAACATTTGGAATCAGGGCGGGGTTTCAGTCTTCATCACCAATTGGCCAAACTGAAGGATCCCTGTTCGTATTTTCCCCGGAGCTTTGGGCTTTGGGAGTGACTTTTGGCCTTGTTGTTGGACTGCTAGCAGGATTTTTCCCAGCAAGAAGAGCTTCTAAACTTAATACGGTCGAAGCATTGAGATACGAGTAGGTCGGGAGAGCCGGAAGGGTTTAACTCGTTCTGATGTCGCAGTGGTTACAAGATGCTTTGTGTGACCGCTTTTGATACCGCAAAAACGTGCCCATTCCTAAGTAATGTTGGATTGGACATATTTGGGGTATGGACGTGTGGTCAGACCGGTTCACCGAAAAAACAGTTTTGTTTAAATTATTTACTATGATTAGGGAAAGTAATCAGGCCTTATTCTCAACG
>DATEUU010000084.1:0-3257 GCA_035283025.1 archaeon
CATTAGAAGTCTTGCCAATAACAACCGGACTTTCCAGTGGAATGGTTGAACTTTCCATCGACACAGTGACAAATATGTATGATAAACATGGTTTGTTACAGATGATTGAATCTGAATTGGGAGAGAGTCCCGAAGTTGTCGATAGATTTGTTCCGAAAAAGGGTTGCGATGATCTTCTTGTAAGACTTTATTTCAGTAAACCTGAGCTTGTGACAACCATATTGGCAGGAAATGCAATTGGACCTTATTCTGTCAGTTTGATTCGAGACCTATTGGTGAAATCAGCGACTTTGGGGAAATACTCACAACAAGAACCTTGCTTTGTCAATCTTTACGCAAGATCACTGCAAAACGTGGAACCAAAAATTGCTGAAACTATTTGTATCACCTACTGGGATCATGAAGATAGAGAAGTCCAAAAAACTGCTTTTGATGAATCAGACGTTGTTGTTGTTTATGGCAACAGCCGAACGGTCGACGAAATAAGAAAGGATGTGCCAATAAATGTCAAGACGATACCATATGGACTCAAAATAGGTTTCAGCGTAATAGGCAGGGAATATTTGTACGATGAGAAAAGTGCGTTGAATGTAGCTGCAAAGCTTGCTTTGGATGCCTCACTGTATAATCAACATGCCTGTTTTTCACCTCAAGTTGTATACGTTGAAGAAGGAGGTAAAATAACACCTAGGGATTTTGCAAAAATTTCAGCAGCGGAGATGGAAAAATTCAACAAAATCATGCCTCGTGGAAAGATTTCGTTAGACGAGTCCTCTGAAATTCAGCAGATTAGAGGAGAATATGAGTTCAGAGATGACGCAGGTATTTGGTGTTCAAGTCCTGGTACTGACTGGACGGTAATCTATGAGCCAAGAAAGGAATTCGAACTTTCCTGCGGAAATAGGGTGATCAGAGTGAAGCCAATATCAGACATTAGCGAAGTAAAAGATCTGGTAAAACCATTCGGACCGTATCTTCAAACAATAGGAGTTGAACTGCACCAAGACAGGCTTTTGAATTTTTCCGGTGACATGGGAAAAATCGGCGTCAACAGAATTGTGTATGTTGGAAACATGACAAATCCAAAAGTTGGAGAATCGCATGATGGTAGTTATGGTCTTAGAGATTTGATAGTTGACCCCAGGTGGGTGACTGTCGAAAAAGCAAAATAGATTAAAACATTCGACTCTTAAGTAATATATAGATAGTTATGAAATCCAGACACTGTTATGTGGTTCTAGTTGATCTTCCTGAAGCACTTCCATTCGAGATTAAAAAAGAACTCACAAAACCGGATCAGATAAAGGAAGTCGATGGAGAGGTTGAGAAGACGGAAAAGGAACTGATGAGGTTCTTGTCAAATCTGGAAAAGAATCTCAAGGAAGAATTGTCTTTTATTGGTGAAGATGTCATAGCTGAAAAATTTTATAAAAGATTCTTATTCCCCAAATCCGGATTCATGGAGATAATGTACCAAGCCCCCGTAGCTATAGTTGCTCATTTTATAGATTCAAAAAGGGCGAAAAACTTCGCAAATGCCTTGAAAAAAACTATTGATCAGACAATCGATGATGAAAAACTAAAGATGATTCTTAAAAAAATGGTTGAAGTCAACTCGGAAAAAGAAGAAGTCCTAACATATGACAAATGGTCCAAGATGAGGGAAATAAGAAGTCTGACCGAGGAATGAAAAATGATTTCGGTCTTTCTGTCAAAGCTCTTGACAAGCAGGCAAGCATCCTTTACGGAGGAGAACATAAACATCTTCGATCTTTTCTTTGCCATGCAACCAATCAAGAGCATAGTAGAGCTCCAAGTCGACATAGAAAAAAAATATAATGACGAGGAATTGGTAACGAATTTTGGAAGAAAAATCTCAGATGCAATGCTTGATCATTTCAAAACGAGATTTGGAATGAAGGGTGAACAGCTCAAGAGCATCTGGATAAACATGCTTGGATTGAGTGGCTTAGGAAAACTAGAATTGGTTAACATGGACAAAGACTCAGCGATGTTTCAAACTAATTCAAGCACCATTGCAAAAATGTACTTAAACGAGTTTGGGAAGCAAAAGAAACCAGTCTGCTCGATAATCTGCGGTATGCTCGAAAGCTATATAAAAGAGATTACAGGAAAACAAGCAAAATGCAAGGAAACTAGCTGCATGGCAGCAGGACAAAAGCAGTGCGTATTCGAAATTTCATTTTAACCTTTTCTAACGACTATTCCCTTCCCAGTCACTTCAAAAGGATAGATGTCAGTCCCGTGATTGGTCCTCCTCATCTTCCTGATTGCCAAACTCCTAGGAGTCCCACCAGCCGAGTATTCAAGATAGTGCAAGACAATGACAGAATCCGCAACAAACTCCTCGAACCCAAACCTGCTCAGTGTTTTAGTATCTTCAGGAATTTCCCCAATTATCAATGTCGTGACTCCAAACTTCTTCAACCTCTGAAGCAGCATGAAAATTTTATCCCTTAACTTCTCCGTCCCCTCCATGTAAAATCCTAGAAGAGTTATGCTGTCCAGAACAAACCTTGTCGCATTGATCTCCTTGATTCTTTTGAAAATTTCAAAGTCTATCTCTGCAATATTCTTTGGATAGACATATTCTATGATGCACTTCTTCTCGTCTACGTATTTTTGGAAGTCCATACCGAACATTGCGGCCTCGTCCTTTATGTCTTCGGCAGATTCCTCAAGAGTAATATAGACTCCCTTCTCGCCTTTCTGCAGGCCATGCCACATGAATTGGGTGCAAAGAGTGGTCTTGCAAGTTCCAGTAGTGCCAGCAATCAAATTGATCGACCCTTTGGCAAATCCTCCTTCCAAAAGGTCATCCAATCCAGGAACTCCAGATTCTATTCTTTCAACTCTCATCAATAAATAATTTCGATTTCTTTTAAATTAAAACTTAGGTTCTCTGTAGACAACCCTCTTCGTAGGATAAACGACTACCCCGTCCCTTGTTATCTCTATAGGATGCACTCCAATGTCATGCTTGGTAGCCCTCATCTTCCTTATGGACAATGCCCTGGTGAAAGTTTCTGTCTCATAACAATGCATGACGATTATCCCGTCTGCAACGAATTCCTCGACTCCAAAGGCAGATATCCCCTTGCTCCCCTCAGGGATTTCGCACACCAAGATGCTGGTGCATCCCAGCTTCTTCACAATCCTGTCAAGGTCTATGATGCTCCTCCTAATCTCCAACGGCTTCTCAAAGAACAGGCTTATTATGGTGGTGGGGTCGATGA
>DATEUU010000085.1:0-2096 GCA_035283025.1 archaeon
ATACGTGATAGAGTTTGACTATGAAACAAAGAAGTTATTTGGAGAAATGCAGACTGGAAGAGCTCATCAACCAGATGTAAATCCATGGGATAAGATACATATGTTAACGACCGCCTTAAGATTATTTAAATCAGGCATTATAGGCATTGACACTATAAAGACAGAACAGATTCTAGATGTTCCTATTATTGTCTCTGGGACTAGCAGTTACATGCATGGAAGCTACATTGGTCCGAAATACTATTTGATAAAAGCTGAAGTGGATGACTTCAAGCGTTTCCGGAAAGATTTCAACAAAATCGACTTGAATAGTCTAGACTACATAAGAGTTGCAGTTAGACGATTTAATTATGCTTATGAGCGAGGCAATCTAGAGGACAAGTTAATCGATTTTATGGTTGCTTTTGAAGCTCTCTTTTTCAAGCAAGGTGAATTCGGCGAATTTCGACATAAGCTTTCAGTGAGAGTCTCTCGTTTCCTCGAGCAAGACTACAACAAGAGAAGATTGATTGCAAAGGATATGGGTGACTTCTACGAAGCTAGAAGCCAAATTGTACATGGAGAAAAAGTTGAGCTAAAACATGATCTTGTCAAAACCGTAGAAGATCAATTAAGAAGATCAATTAAGCTATTCTTTGAAAGTTTGCAGAAGTCTGATCATGATGAGATTATATCGCATCTAGATCTAGACTGAAGTACGCAATTAGTATTTTAGGGCGCACGAAGCGCGCCCAATCAGTCTACCTCTCTCAAGCTTCTTAGTTCTCTTCAGCCTCTCAGTTAATAGAACCACTTTTCAACACCCTTTGGATGAGAACCGGTTCTCATTTTCTTTAGAAAAAAATCTTATGATAATTCAGTTCATATAAGAAAATTTCAAAAGATGAGCCCTATTAATTCTGAGTAGAGCAGCAAAATCAAAGAATTAAATAGGTGGTTGATTTGAGTATCGATAAAACATACGAAATAATTCAGCGAAGTATTCCTCCAAATACTCGAATAGATTCTTTGGAAGTTGTTAAGCAAGTAGAAGAATATCGGCAGTTCTGGAAGCCAAAGAAAACCAATGTTGTGTTATTGGCTGAATCTCATGTCTATACGGACGCGCAAGACCATGCTAAATCATGTGATGGATCTATTCTGCATAAAATCATACCTGAATATCCTCTTCGTTTCGTTAGGTTTGTCTACTGTTTAGGCTACGGTGAAAATGAACTGCTGAAAACAGTAAGAACAGACAGAAAGAATACTGGTACACCTCAGTACTGGAAGATTTTCAGTTCTTGTGTTGCAGAGGATGAAAAAGATTTAGGTTTTCATAGAATCCTCACAACAAGAACCCAATCTCTTCTGTTGAGAATTCGAAACAAAGTTGACATTCTGAGAGAGATGAAAAAGCGTGGCATATGGCTGTTGGACGCTAGCATTGTAGGTCTTTATGGAAGTGGAAAAAAGACTCCCACTATCACTAAGAGAATAATTGAAATGTGTTGGAAGAATCATGTGGAATGCATAATTCTAGAGTCCAATCTGAGACATGCCATAGTCATTGGCAAAGGTGTAGGCAGTATTCTTGGCCCTAAGTTGCGGAGAGTTGATGTTCCCTTCACTGTAATACCTCAACCTCAAACCAGAGGAACAAGTCAATGGCAATTAGAGAATTACAAGCAGTACCATAGAATATGCGCAAAATATTCATAGTTTTCTAATTTTCTAAAATTCTAAGCTGAGATAAAACTAGAATCAAGCTAGCTAGTTTCTAACTTTATACTTTATAAATAAAGAAATTTCTTAGAAACTTTGTTTTTGATTTATTTTAGAAACTCAGAAATTAGAAAGTTCATTGATAATTTCACACCGACAACCTTGAAATACGACTGATTTGATATTATTTTGCATAACGGACTGGTTTAAATCAAGGATGTGAATGAATGAGTCTGCAAGAAGTCACAAAAACCGAAAAAACTGATTTTCAACGAGATTTTCAAGAAAACTCTTCAAATTACAAGTTTTTTAATGCTGAACTGTTGGCGCCGGGTGTGGGATTTGAACCCACGCGGCCCTTTCGGGCCACAGGCTGACTGTTGTTCTAGTCT
>DATEUU010000086.1:0-2881 GCA_035283025.1 archaeon
GTTACAAACGACAAGAAAATAAGAAATACGGTCGAGACTCTAAGGGATCCGATCGCCAATAGCGACTTGGCGAAATTCAGCAAAAGGACGCCATGCCTTCTTGATTCAATTCAGATTGCTTTTCTAAGGGCGAAGATGCCGTTTTCAAAAGAGTGGCGTGAGAAGCGTAGGCAGATTGCAAAATTTTACACCGAGGAACTGGAGAAGACTAGCATAGAAACACCTTCTGAAAATAAAAATGCAAGGCATAGCTACTTCAGGTATGTCATCAGGTCTGAAAATAGAGACAAATTAAAAAGATTCTTGTTCAAGAATGGAGTCTTTACAGGTTTGGAATGCTATGAATTGCATCTGGCAAAGCCGTTTCAAGATCTGGGGCACAAGAAAGGCGATTTCCCGGTTACAGAAAGATGCAATGAAATGATACTCTACCTGCCGATCCATCCGTTCCTAAAAGACGAAGAGATAGTTAAAATAACCAGGCTGATAAACCTATTTGATAAGAAACACGGATAATTTTAATTGGATAATTATGCCTGCAAAGGGTATTTATGCTTAACCAATTAACTCTGATTTTATGAGAAATGACAAATTCATAGCAATTCTAGTTTTAGCTGTTTTGCTAGCACTATTGGTAAATTTCCTTCCAAGCAATAGCGACCTGTCTGGCATCAAGAGCATCTTAGGCCTGTCGTTCCTCTTTTTCTTTCCTGGATATTCGTTCGTCAAATTATTGTTCAAGAAGGACTTGAGTGATCTGGAAATTTTGATTTTCAGCATCGGGCTCAGCATCTCATTGGTAATATTGGCTTCCATGGCTGTCTATCTTGCTGGACTTGAGATAACGGTCGCCAATATTTTTAACATATTGCTGGTTGCCACCATCATCATGATTTTAGCAAATATTTTCAAGGGAGCATCTGAATCAAAGACTGGAATAAAACTTAAAGACAAGATTTTCTACTTGAATTTGATTTTGCTTTTTGCAGTTCTAGCAGTGATGGTCTGCCTGTCGGTTTATCTGCCATCTAAGGATCAGTTCGTCGAATTGTATTGGGCAGTATCCAAAATAGAAAATTTAAGAAATGTCACCCAGGTATCATGCGAAACAAGAGGCTGTGGGCTGTCGGGCATTTACATGATTGGAGATGTTAACCTGAATGGTGAAAATTTCAACATACTTGTCACCGACCTGGACAAATCAGGGAAATATGACTCATTCTGTCTGGACATCAATCATGATGGAAAATACTGCGGTGGTGAAGAAGGCCCTTACAGATATTATGAGACTTTCTTCATTGGTCCCATTGCTTTCAGTTCGTTGGAATTCGGTTCAAGCCAAATTGCTTTTGTAAACTATCCGAAGTATTCATTCGATTGGAACTTCACTGTCAGCTTTGTTGCCAAATCGCATTATTCCGATAGCAAGTATTTCAGTGTCAGAGTCACTGCCAATGGCACTGCGCAATATAGCGAAGACTTTCCATTGGATCCGAATCAAGAGATTGCTAGGAATGTCAGCATATACCTGCCAACCAAAGGATTATACAGAGTAGAAGTTAATGCAAGGCCTAGGAGCGGACAGGATTCTGGTGCAACCATAGACTTCTGGATTGAAAGAAAGATTTGATCTAATACCTGTAAACAGCTGCTGTATTAGTCGAGTAAATTCTATCAAGTTTGAGCTTTTCGATTTGCATGTTTATTGAATTAGTCACACTATCTATTGATTTGCTGTTGAACACTGA
Organism: archaeon; assembly: GCA_035283025.1. GTDB lineage: Archaea > Aenigmatarchaeota > Aenigmatarchaeia > CG10238-14 > SCSR01 > DATEUU01. The sequence continues at coordinate 1,749 of DATEUU010000086.1, forward strand.
ACTGGCCATAATATCTTCCGTTGATGTGGTAAAATGCGACTTGCCAAAACTATCAAGTTGGAAAAGCAGATAGTTGTCAGCAATCCTTGAATTTTCTTCGCAATTGCTGTTGAATTCGGTGGAAAAACAGTTGACCTTCAATTTCTCTTCCGATATGCTTTCAAAAGATTCGTTCCCATATTTGGCAATGAAATACAAGGGCGATAGAATAAGCAATAAAATGAATATCGTCTTAATTCCGACTTTGAACTTGCTGAAGGAATAGGCAGCTAGCGCTGAAAGAGGAAGCGAAGAAATCAATGCAAATCTTTCATAGAACTCGCCCTTCAGGACCAATGCCAAGAATATTATTAGAGGGATCAGAGAAAATGCCCATCCAAGGAAAAAATTAGCTTCTGTTTTATACTTGTCCATGCGCATGGCCAAGATTCCGATTGCACCCATGGCGATGGAAATGACAGTTATTACGACCCTGGAAGCAAGGAATATTTGCCTGCTCAGCAGTGTGGTTCCAAGCCTGCTTGTAGCGGTTTCGAATTTTGGTCCATACCTAAGGATGTCGATGAAACTTCTTGCATATTGGATTATGGTGCTGAAAGTGGATGTCCGATACCCCTCATAGACAGTAAAAATGATTAGCAGCATGACAGCTATCGGAATCACGCTGGACCTGAATTTTGTGCAGAACAGGAACACTGACCCCAGGATAAAAAGCAAAAAGAGAGGGGTGAAAGGATGAGAAAATACGATTGCTGCACCTAGCAGGGTAAGTGCAAGAAAATATTTGGTTCTGTCTTTCTTTCCATCCATAAGCCTGATGGCGATGTACATGAAAAGGAAATACATGTTCAGGATCAAAAACTGGGGTGAGATGTGATTATCTTCTACGGTCCAATTGAAAAGCATGTACAGAATGGAAATCAAAAAGGCTGTCTTCCCTCCCAATTGGTTTTTGAATAGAGAATAAACCACCAAGATGCCAAAGACGAAAAAGAGCGGTGGGAAAAATTTCATGGCTAAATAGGAAGGCATCAGTTTGTACAGCAATCCATAAAACAGAATAGACCCTGGGTACTGCTCGTAGATGCTGATTCCATTCTCTACCTTCTTGGTTTCGAATATTTGTTGAGCAA
>DATEUU010000087.1:0-4128 GCA_035283025.1 archaeon
ACCATTATTTCAATTCCTCCAGAAAAGAAAACAAGTCTTGACGATAAGATAAGGGAGCTTTATCATGTAATTAAGAGCAAATTCAAAAATTTTGGAACTTTCCAAGATGTACTGACGAAATCTGTAAGTTATGGTTCAAAAGACTTGAAGGATGAACAGGAACCTGAGGAATTTGTAAAACAAAACCTCATACAACCTCTTATTGAGTTTTTAGGATATGAGACGGTAAGCGAAACGGTCTTGCCATCACCAGTTGGCAGAAAGAAACCAGATTACACAATCAGACCAAGAAGCCAAGAACTACCTATATTCTATGTAGAAGCTGAGTCATTCAATACCGACTTGAGAGCGGAAGGTCATGGAGTTTCGCAGGTAGATAGCTGGTTATTGTCCAGAGCATCAAAAACCAACTATGGTATAGCTACTGACGGTTTCTTATGGATTATGAGGAAGTTTGACCCATCATCAGCCAAGAGTAAAGACTTTTTCAAAGTAGACCTTAGACCCATATTTCTAAAGTTGTTGAGTCCAGGTTCTTTTATTTCAATTGATGAAATAGGCGGAATTGAAGAGAATTTCTTGACTTTTGATTGTGCTTATGTTTCGAAATATCTTGAGAGCTATTTAGAGAAAATAGAAGAAGAAAAAGAGGAAATTTCCAAGAGATTCTATAACGATTATGTCAAGATTGTTTTTGGATTTGATGAAAGAGGTAACAGCATCAAAGGAACATGTTTAATGAATGAAGTTGCTGCTCTCTCAATTGAAGTTAATAATCATGCGAACCTTTTCTCTGTTGTTTTTATGAATAGGTTGATTTTTATCAAGTTCTTGGAAGAAAAGGGTATAGTCCCAAAAGACTTCTTGAAAAAATTGTTGGAAAAATACAGGGGTTCTGGACTTCCAGGTACTTTTTACGAAACATATCTGAAGTTGCTGTTTTATGAGGTTTTCAACAAGGGACAGAACAACAGGATTTCGATTGTGAGAACAAACCCCCTCTACAGAGAAATACCATACTTAAACGGCGGGTTATTTAGACAAGTAATTCCATCAGAAAACAGCTACAATGTTAGCAATGAAGGCGTTGACCTTATCCTTGAGAATCTCCTTGAAAAATACAGTTTTGGCTTAGAGACAGGCATAAATCCAGACATACTGGGATACATTTTCGAGAAAACAATCAACTTCATTTCTGGAACAGGCACAAATCAACAGAAAGCCCAAGGAGCTTACTACACACCTGATGATGTTGTAGGTTTCATTATTGAAGAAACGCTAACCCCCATAGTTTTTGACAAATTGTTAGACGGACTTAGAGACTCTGGATGGACTGATGTCCACCTCAAGGCATATGACAAAATCGAAACTCTACTGAATTCAAAAAATATGCCCAAAAATCCTATTGATGTTAGAAGAATGATTGAATCCTTGGACACAATCAGGGTATTAGACCCTGCATGTGGCTCTGGTCACTTTCTAACTGCAATGCTCACTCAGATTCTGAGAGTTAAGGAAAACCTATTGAATTCAATTGGCGAGAAGACTGATAGATACAGTCTGAAGAGAAGAATCATCTCGAAAAGTCTTTTTGGGGTTGACATTGACGAAAATGCGGTTGAAATCGCCAGATTGAGATTATGGCTTTCATTGATAGAAGAAGTCCAAGACCCATCGCATATTGAAACCTTGCCAAATATAGATTTCAACATAATTGCTGGTAATGCCCTGGTTGGTTGGCTGAGTGAATCTCTAACTAAACATCCTTTAATTGATTTATCAGAGGATAAGCAAGTAAAAGAAACAATTGAAAGTCTAAACTCGATTTATAAAACCCAAATCCACGAAGTAAAACAGCTTCTTGCAAGAATGAAAATGGACGATACTATCAAAGCGTATGAAAAACTTGCAGAAATATACTCCCTGGAATCTGGGGAACATGCTGTAATCGTCAAAGAAGCTTTGGAAAACATAAGAAGGAAATTGTATGAAATAATTAACAATTCATATATTGATTATCTTCATGAAAAAAGTAATCTTTCCAGAACTGACCTAAATGAATTGAGTAAAAGCATAGAAAGCAGAAATCCATTTCATTGGAAAGTAGATTTTGCTGATGTTTTTGCTGATGGCGGTTTTGATGTAGTTGTTGGAAATCCTCCTTACATAGAAGATGGAAAATACAGCAAGTCTGACCTTACTATCATTAAAGCCATGGAAAAGAGAGACAAAAGAATAGAGAAGAGCAAACTAATTCCACTTTTCTACTCTTCCAATGAATGCGGAAATACTCACGCCTATTTTACTGAGAGAGCGATAAAAATCTCTAAGCCAAACGGAAGGTTTGGATTCATAGTCCCACTTTCCCTGGTTTCCACAGAGAGAATGAACGGAATTAGAGAATTTATCCACAAGAATTCCCTTGATGTAAAATACTACAATTTTGATGATAGACCTGGCAAAATATTTAGTGGCATAGAGGATTGCAGAGCTACTATCGTTGCAACGCAAAAAGGAAGCGGAGTTGTGACTATAACTACAAGCAAATATCATAGATGGTATTCTAAAGACAGAGCAAAGCTTTTGAAAGCACTCAAAACAAGTAATTGGGAACTCTCAAATGTCGAAGATGTTGTGCCAAAAATTGGGACAAATCTTGAAAAAGAAATTTTGAAAAAAATGAAACAAAAAACTAAAGGAATTAGTTTAAGAGATTTCATGATAACGGATGGGCAGAAGATATGGTATCATAATGCTCCACGATATTGGATACATGCCCATTCGGAAGAATATCTGCCAAGAGTGGAATACTATAACAGCTACATAGAGACTGGTTCATCGATTACTCCGATAGATTTGAGAGAGGCGAAAGCATCTTCTCATTATAAGTACTTATCCCTGAATCCAAAAAACAGCCTAATTGTCAACGGCTTACTCAATTCATCTCTGTTTTATTGGTGGTTTATTGTTTGGTCTGATGGGAGAGACCTTCTAACACAGCACATTACAAGTTTTCCATTAGACCTTAGCAACTTTCCTCAGCAACTCCAAGAACAGCTTCAACCTCTTGTTAAGAAACTAATGGAAAACTATGATAAGACTTCAAACGAAAAAATCAATCTCAGGTCAGGCGGGTATGTTATAAGAATTAAGGAAATTATTCCTAAAAAATCAAAATCCATAATTAACCAACTGGACGATATATTTGCAAACTATTTTGAATTCAGCGACAGAGAAGCAGAATTTATTAAGAAATTTGACATTAAATTCAGAACTGAATCTTGAGCCAAAATCCAAAATTAAAATATGGTAACACAGTTATGGGAATGGCGAAATCATGACCTACAGATTCTTTAATGTCAACCTTGGACAGATTCAGAGTGCCAATGATGCCCTTAGAAGACCAATTGAAACATACAAGTCATTCATAACAAGAGCAGGAGCAAATCGGATTGCGACAAACAATTTTAATAAATACTCAGATGGCACAACTCTGAGACTTGAAGTCAGAGCAAACGTAATTAACGAAGAAATGTTAGCAGCCGACCTACAGCAACTTGCCAATACACTCATAACCTCTGGGAATATCCAAAGCTGCAATGTTGTCCTTAGAGACTGGAATGAACCAGACTTCGTAAAAAATGCCCATGAAACTGCCACTAAATGTGCGGTACTTTTCAAAGAAAAACTCGATGAGGAACAGCAAACCCTTGCAAGCCTATTGGGTAATGTAGACCAGTTCATGTGCAGTTTATGATAGCATTACTCAGACAAGCAGGTTTTAAGCCAAGAATAATTTGGGGATTGCTGCGTACTCCTATTTCAAATGAAATCACTTCTTTGGCTACATTCTGTTCTCCAACTCTCTTGGAGTCAATTACTGACTCTGAACCAACGGCTGACTTCTTGGAACGTTTTATTCATTGTTTTTTCAATTGTACGCTTAGCAACGAAAACATGCTATTAAATTCCCTCATGGTCTCAAATATTTGGCAAGATTTGATTAACTCGTTGGATTCATAGATTTTGCCAAGAATTTGGGTGAATAGAACTATCTTCCATTTCCTTTATAGGCAACTGCTTGTTTTTGGACCTTTGCTGGTGACGAGACATGGACAAACTCAAAGT
>DATEUU010000088.1:0-2616 GCA_035283025.1 archaeon
CCATAATCCCTGCTCCCCTGAGTTTTGTCATAATTTCATCAACAGATTTTTTTCTTTCTTCAGGAGTAGCTCCTTCTTTGGGAAGTCTTAAGCTTCCACCTATCATTTTCTGTGCATCGACAAAAGTCTTTCCAAGACCATGAAAGTCTTTTATTGGCTCAAAGGATTTATCTTTACCAACTTCGCCAAGGCTTTCTTTAAATCCCGAAAAATGCTCGGCACCACCCTTAGACCAATCTATTGATGGTTTTGAAATATTTCTTTGGAATACAGATCCAGCGGTATCTCCCGCTCGACTCCCTGTAATTTCATCTGGCATAAATTATTCTCCTTTCTATTCCTCTTTTTCTTCTTCTTCTATTATCTCTTGTTTGCCTCTATCTAAAGTAGTTTCTATTTCAAGAATTACACTTCTTTGCCCACAACGAAATGCGGTATGATATGAATCTCCTCTTTCATAAGTATCATCACAAAAAAGAGATTTTAAATGTTCCAATACCCATCTTCCGTCATCTGTATTAAAAACATTTAAATATCTTTGAATGCCAATTATCTGAGCATGTGTTAATTTAATTGGCTCTTTCATGCTTCACCCTCTGCCCCCTGCCGTTCTTGCCATGATTTAAGAAGAGGAGTAACCTGTCCAATCCCTGTTGCCAATCTCTCCATGTCCATCTTTTGTTGCTCTGCTGCCTGTGCCTTGGCCCTTTGTTCTCTGAGGGCAATAACCTCCTCATCTGAGCGTAAAACCTTAGATGGAACGCCAAGGGCTTCCGCTTCCAATTCAACGGCCTTATCGTCATCAATCTTATCCAGAATTTTAGGATTAACGGCTGAGATTGGAGCAACAAAAGCATAGAGTTTCTGGATTGCCGTGGCATCATTTACCCTCTGTGATCTTGCAAGGGGTCCTTCATATTCAATGTCAATTTCCTTAACACCCATCCTTCTAAGAATTTGCGGAACAGGCGGCAGGGCATGCGCTCTAAAAAGTATTCCAAATTCTCTTTCAACTAATTTTTTCAGAAGCTCAACCTCTATCCTTCCCAGCCCGGGGCCAAGCAATCTCTGCATGAGATTGTATCTGATCACCACCTCCATTTCTCTCATGTCTGATTTTTCAGGCAGATTTAATTGATCGAAGTAAAACATCTGCCTTACGCTTGTAACAAGGCTCTCCTGTTTGATTTGTGTAACATCATATCGGGTATGTCTATCAAGTGTCCAAATAGATTCCTTGTCTTTTGCAACATTTCTCCCGCCTGCATAGAGTTTAAGATTTCCAATTATCCCTTTATCTTTTTCAAAAGTTGCAGGATCAATATCTTTTGCCCACGCTTTCATGTCTAATTCTTTTGCCTTATTTAGTGTTCGAGTATCCGGCAATGCAACGTGACCTTGTCCTCTCCCATAATCTTCTCCTGATATTTTTCTTAATCTGGGAACGATAAATGGAAGCTCATAATATCCTTTCTCGGAAACATAAGCCCTTTCGTCCAAATTAATGTAATGTGAAATAAATGGTTTGCCCCCATTCTCATTGGAAAAAGTGCAATGTAAAAAACTAAATTTTTTATCCGGTTCTTTTTCGGCTGAATCCAGAATCTTTTTAGGAGTCTCTTTGCCCCATTCGTCTCTCGCTGCTATTGCTGATTTTTCAAATTCATGGAAAACGGTATTTACAAATCCCTGATGATCTTCAGCCGTACAATATTCCGAATTTGCGAGTGTCTTATAATAGAAACCATTAAAACCCATATGTGCGATCGGGTTTTCATTCAAAAACATACAACCCTGGCCAAATGCTGATAGGTCAGTATAAAGCTCCGGAACTTCCGCATAAAAATTTGATCTCTTGCGATGATAATGAAGAAGCTGCGAACAGATTTCAAGCCAATCCATTACTTCCTTAATTCGATTAAGTCTATCGTCTGCAAGCTTTAAATAGGCCCATATTATCGAGGATGGTGTAATCGTTCCGCACATTGAAAAAGCAAGATTTTCATTTGAGAATATTGCGGAGGAGTCGAAAAGATTTTTTGTAAGTTTAGCACCGGGGGTGGGTTTATATCCTATACCAACCCTTCCGGGGAGGATATATGTAGCTATCTCTTCCCATAAGGGTTCATATTGTTGCCTTATCATTTTTAGTTGCTCATTTCTATTAATTAAGAAATCTATTTCTTCTTTTGTAAGAGGCATTTTTTATGCTCCGAATATTGATCTTCTTCTGACCGGTGCAGTAGAAAGTAGACCCCCCTCTTCTTCTGAAAGAAGTGACCTTCTTCTGCGCCTACTTCTTGTTCCCTGAGATTCTCTTTGTCCTGGTCTATTTTCAGTTATTCCTCCGAATTCGGTTGCCTCACCTTCTATTGCCTCTGATGGTCTAAAAATTTCACCCGTTGGATTTATCCCAATATCTCCACTGGTTTCTTGTGCCGGTAGCGATGGCGCCGCTAGAAGACCTGTCCCTGGAGTAACATTTGCCATGCCACCGCTTTCACCTATCATTGCTTCTATAACACTGGGATACCCCATTGCCTTTGCCGCTTCTGCCTGATTAGCCGGAGTAATCGTGCCAAGTGGACCACTAGTGTTCCCAAATGCACCTCCGCC
>DATEUU010000089.1:0-2467 GCA_035283025.1 archaeon
ATGACCCTAAATTGAGGGCTCTGAGGAGCTATTGCCTATTAGTTCAATTCAGAAAAATCTCTGTTTGGGATATGGAAAAAAGGCTGAATCAAATCTGCGAAAAGGAGGGAATCAAGGCCGACAAAGAAGTTTTGAGGCAGCTTGCAAAGAGGTCGGAGGGGGATCTGAGGTCTGCGATAAACGACCTGGAGACGATCGCCCAAGGGAAAAAGGAACTGACAGTGAAAGACCTGGTAGATTTGAGCTACAGGGAGAGGGAGACAAACATTTTTGATTCATTGAAGACGATTTTCAAGACTCAAAGCGCATTGGCGGCCAAGCTCGCAATAAACAATGTGGACAAGGACCCGGAGGAAATCTTTTGGTGGATAGAGAACAACATAGCAAGAGAGTATGAAAGCTCGGAGGAAATAGCGAAAGCTTATGATGCCCTGAGCAAGGCGGACCTTTTCAGGCAAGGCCGTGGGATGAGATGGTACATGGTTGATCTGATGACAGCCGGCGTGGCTTTGGCAAAAAAAGAGATGTACAGGAAGTTCACCAAATACCAATATCCAAGCAAAATAGCGATTCTTGGGATAACGAAAATTGGAAGAAAGGAAGAGAAGGAATTCCTGCTAGGGCTGTCAAGCCAACTGCACTGCTCGACTAGGAAATTGAGGAAAGAATTCCTGCCATACCTGAAGATTTTCATGAAGATGAAAGAGCCGGAATAGGATTTTCAAACTTTGTAAAAGGTTTCGTTCCTGCAAGCTCTCAGATTAGCGGTTGGCGATGTCATGTTGATGCAATAGTAGACCTCTGCAGGTATGCGCCTCTCGGCCATCTGAACCATCTTGGTCATATTGGGCATCTGAAATTTTATATTCAAGTTTTTAGTTATCCCGTAGTCCTTGACAAAGCTCTCAAACTCCTGGAGGTTGTACTTAAGGTCGTAAACATCCTTGCTGTTTTGGATGACCTCGTGCGTCTTGTCCATCAGATTGTTGAATATGAAAGGCTCCTCCATGCTGGCGATAGATGAGGTGTCAATAACCGTGTAGGGCTCCATCCACCTGCTTATGAAATAGAGAATTGAAACTATTGTAAAAGCTGAAATGATGAAGAATTGGGCCTTTCTGTATTTGCGCCAGCTTTTCTTTGCCATTAATTATTATTTCATTGTCTTTTAATATAACAGGCTACCTAATTTCCTGGAGTTTTACGAATTGGGCATGCGGAGTGCCGCTAATAGAGATGATATTCTCTTTGGTTATGAAATGGTTTTTTTCTGCCAGTGAAACTATTTTCTTCCCTATCAGATTGCCGATGGTTGCCCTTTTCATGGCCTTTACTGCCAGATCTTCATCGATGAGCTCCCCGCCGTAGAAGCTCTTGCTGACCTTTATTTTGTGGTTTTTCATCTCTATCTCTTTTTCAATCAGGTCCTCATCGCATATGGCAACAACCAAATCGTATTTAGTCGGGAAAAGCTTGCCCCAAAACATTTTACCACTTTAACTAATATTGAAATCAAATTTTATAAACACCATCAAATGGCTCTAATAGAATGTCGTCTCAAATTTGTGATCTTTCAATTTTTTGAAATTTTTAATTATTTTTGCAATTTCTTCGCATTTTGCAGAGTTAACTTCAACTTTCATGCAATCGCTTTAATCATTTTAGAGCTTAAATTTTCTCAATTTTTTAACAAGACGATTGAGCGATTCTTTAATATCCTTGGTGGACCTTGCTCCAACACAAACTATTTTTCCTGTGCCGAATATAAGAAAAGTAACACTTCCTTTCATTTTATAAACCAAACCTGGGAATGTTTCTGGTTCGTACTCAGTATTTTCTAGTTCAAAAGCCATCTTATCGATATCAAGTCTTGTATCTATTTTTGTTGATGCAACAATGTTTTGAATTTCAATTTTAGGAGTTTTTACATTAATTCTCATATCTTTCAACAATTTTAACATATTCTCTATCGCTTCCTTTGCATCTTTTTCAGACGCAGTGCCTGTGCATAGGGCCTTTCCCGTAGAGAATATCAGAAAGCTTGCTCTCGGTTTCTCCATGCGATAAACCACACCTGGGAAATTGTCAGGAAAATACTCGGCACCGCTCGGTAATTTACTGGCTAATTTATCAAGGTCTATCCTATCTGAAAGGTGAACTGTGATCACCATGTTGTGAATTTTGATTTCGAGCATCAATTAAATTAGGGTCTTGGTAGTTAACTATTTTAACTCCGCAATCGATTTATTAATTCCTAAGGCGTGAGAGAATGAAGGACAAAAAAATTCAAGGTGTTACGAAGGAAGAGTTTGAAAGATTAAAGCAAAAATACCCTAAAGCTGTGACATCCAAAAGGGGAGACGGGTCTGAAAGGATGTTTATAAAATGTGTTACCTATGTCCTCAAGTGAGCACCTTGAAATTAATATGTTAAAATATCTCAAAACACTATTAAGGAAATAATTATT
>DATEUU010000090.1:0-5175 GCA_035283025.1 archaeon
TTGAATTTATCTCTAGCTTAACTCTGTAATGCCAGGAGGAGTTCCACCACTCAAATTCCACATCAGGCTGGCCAAAACCTACGAAATACCCGCTAATCTTTAAAATATCCAGCTTGTACAGAGTAAGCATGGTAGCTGACAGGGCAAGCAAGAGAATAAGATAAACAATTCTCTTTTCCATAATCTATTATTTGTAAAGTATGATATTATTTAGTTAAGATTTTTTGCCTTACTGAGAGCAGGCTCGCAAGCTTTTCTAAAAGAATTGGGTGTAATATTGCTATGTCACTTGCGGTTAATATTCCTACTATTTTTTCATTTTTGACCACAGGTAGCTTTTTAATTTTGTACTTAGTCATTAATTCTATGGCTTTTTCTATGCTATCAATTGGTCTGACCGTTATAACCCAACGTGTCATAATTTCCTTGACTTTTATTTGGTCTATATCTGCCATGCCATCTTTTGCCAAACAAATCAAAACATCCCTATCGGTTACAATCCCTACAATTTCGCCATTTTTAACAACAATAACGCTTCCTATGTGATTATCAGCCATAGTTCTTGCAACTTCCCTAATACTTGCCTCTGGTTCTGTCACTACAACATTTTTATTCATAACTTCTTCGACTAGCATATTTCCACACTAAAAATTTATAAAAGAGTACTATTAAAGTACATTGACGATAATTTTGGTAATTAAGATATTGAAATTCCAACTGTTTAGATATAATTAGAGGCTATAAAATATTCCCCTAAACTCATAAAGAAAAAGCCAAATGCATTCGAAACATAGAAAAAGATTTCCAAGTCAAACAGATTGCTTAGGTCAAGATATCCAAAAATCAAAGAAAAACCAAGATTTACAAAAAATATACTTTTACTCTTTAAGAAAGAAAATATCGGAAAAATTTTAGAGTTGATAAGTGAAAAAATAAATTTAAATGCTTAATGAAAAATCCTTCTGTGCTAATTGACTCGAAGCTAAAAAGCATTCTCCAGAAATAATAAATCCAAAACCAACCGCATTTGAAATGTAAAAAGGGATTTCCGAACTAAAAAGGATGCTCATGTCCAAAGCGCCAAAGATGAGGGAGAAACCTACAGCTAGGAAAACTAGGCTTTTTGAATTTCTTGTTAGGAGGAAAATAAGCCCGAACAAGGAGGTTGTGATTAAACCACTCATATGCACAAGCCAGTTTACACCTTCCATCGGGCAGACCAAATCGGTGTGAGGGAGGCTTGCCAAGTCAAATAAGACAATATTCACTTTGTAGCAGCCTGTATAGATGCCGGCTATGGCATGAGAAGCTTCGTGTATCAATATCAGAGCTAGGAAGATGGCAATGTTTATCGCTACTACACTGAAAATTTCTCTCATTTTCTCACACTAAACCTATAGCATGTAAATTTCAAATACCTTTCTTCTCAGTCGCATTTATTAGTTGCCTTGAGTAAAATTTTATTATGGAAAGGATAAATTTGCAACAAATCTTCGAGGATGGCAAGAAAATATATGAGATTTCTTCTGATGTGAAAATGCTTCAAGAAGATTTGGAAAATATGATTGATTCTATAGAAAAGAATGTTGCAGACTGCCAGAAAGGGAAAATACCGGAAGAATTTTTCAGGCTTACTGATGATAAACTCAAAAAAGAAAGTGCAACTCTGATTAAAAAAATTAATGCAATGATTGAAGACGGCCTGCGCTTGATAAGTAAAATAAAGAATGAAGCTCAAAGGCATGAAGCTAAAAAGTCGAAGCATGTGGAGGAAGGATAATTTTGCTAATCAGGAAAATAGACATAGATTCGATTGAGAAATATCTTAAAGCCATTGTTGAAACATCATCCCAGACAAGACTAATGCAGGACCAGCTGGAAAATGTACTAGCCAATTTAGAAAGCAATGAGAGCCATTTTAAAATATTGGGCATATCAAAAGTCATCTATAATGAAAATAAAGAAAGATTTGAAAAAGAAAAGAGATCTCTTTCTTCGGAAATAGCAAAATCAGTGAAAAAGGTTTTGAATAATGTTAATGCTTTAGAAAAGAAGTTCGCAAATTGCAAAATTTAACTACACTTTCATTTTCTTTAGCTCATCTAAGATTTCTTCTTTTGATTTCCTCACTATCTTTCGGTTTTTCTCGTACTTCTTTTTCAAAGCCTCTATTCTCTTGTCAAGCGCCTTTTTCTCGGCAGGCTTTTCAACTACTTTCTTTTTTTCTTCAATCGGCTTTTGAACTTTAGTTTCTGGAGGTTTTTCTTCTACTACCTTTACCTCAACTTTAGTCTCTGGAAGGGCTTCCTCTATTGCTTTTACCTCGACCTCTGCCTTCACTGACTTTACTTCAGGCAATTCTTTTTTCTCAGGAGAAGGCTTCTCTACAACCTTTTTCACCTCGACCTCCTGGGGTTTCTTAGGGGCGGGTTTCTCTACAATTTCTTTCACTTCATCCTCTTGAGGCTTCTCAGGAACAGGTTCTTTCTCTGCTTCCTCTATTGGCACTTCTTTTTTAGCATATTCCTCCTCTACTGGCTCTTGCTTTTCCGTCGGCTTCAATACCTTCTCCAAAATTTTCCATTCTCTATCAAGCTGTTCGTCAATCTCTTTCAATTTCTTTTTATTGCTCTCTTTGATTTTTTCATATTCAGACCTGATTAGCTTCCCTGCCCTAAGCTGCTCTTCTACGGAATCCAGGAACATAAGTATGTCTTCTTTGTCTTTTCTCAGGGTTATCATAGATTCAGGGAAGTTAATCTGCAACATCGGCAAAATTTTGTTTATTTCCTCGATTTGCTTCTTTATAACAAAAACATCTTCTTTGAAAGCGTCCAAATCTTTCTTGCTCACATAGCTTTCAAACTTCACGTTCAATCCGTCTATAGTTTTTATTATTTCTTTCATGCTATCATCAAAATCAGACTGGATTGCCTTATAAACAGCTAAGTCATCAAGTCCCTTGCTCAAATCGATGAATATTTTTTCTGTTTTTGACCCAATCCTTTCTATATATTTCACCGCTTCCTTTATGTCTTCCAGTTTTTCCTCAACATCCTTGCTAATGCCAGCCAGATTCTCAACGTTACCAATGCTTTTCAGCATCTCATGCACTTTGTTTATTTTTTCAGCCAAGTCCTCTGACTTTTTATCGAGCTTCTCTAAAGTCATCTGGTGCCTTTCCACTAAGTCATTGGTTTCCCTGAATTTCTTTACAATTTCTTGTGGCTTGATTTCACTGAGATCGTCCTCTATTTTTTCCATTTTCAACATGCTCTCTCTCAAGCCTGCATCTGCCTGGAAAACCATGGATCTGACCTCTCCTATACTCTCAGAAAGAGTTCTTATCGTCTCATCAGTCCCCTGCTTGGCCTCTCTTATGGCATCAATCATCACTTTCAATTTTTCTATTTCCACACCGCCCATTCCTGGCTCTCCCCCCTCAGCAGGTATCGTGGCTTCTACTGGTTTGCGATGCTCCTCTGGCGGTGGCTTTAATGGGTCGATAAACACCGGACCTTCTTCGGCAGTTTTCTCTTCTTCGGTCTTCTCCTCTGTTTTTTCCTCTTTTTTGCCGAAAAGTTTTTTGAGCAGACCGATTTTAGGCTTCTCCTCTTTTTTCTCTTCGCTGGTTTTTTCAGGTTCCTCCTTTGGTTTGACCTCTTTTTCTTGCTCCTCTTCCTCCTCGTCTTCCTCTTCAACTTCCTCTTTTTTATTGTTTTTAACTTCAAAGCCCTTTGACTCTAAACTCTGATTTATCTCTTCCAGCCTCTTGAGGTGCTTTTGCTTGAGCTCAGCATAACTTTTTTCTGATACAGTTGCCTTCCTGTAATCATCTTCTAAATAAGATATCATGCTTTCTACATCGGCCTTTTCTTTCAGAAGCCCTTCCACATCAAGCTTTTTGTCTTCTCTTTTTTTATCAGGCAATTTTGGTTTTTTCATTCATTCACCTGTTTCACATATGAAGCCTCTTCTTGATTGACTCCAAGTAGGTCTCTGCCATCTTGAAAGCGGCAGTCTTGACCTTGCCCTTTGCGATATTCAACTCAATTTCGATGTCATATGTGTCGACTTTGCTTGCTTTCAATTCAGCTATTTTCTTTTCAATCTCCTCTATTTTCTTATTTAGTGAAATATACTGATTAAGTTCTTCATCAGTGAGGGCGAATGGGGAGTGCAGCAATGGCCTGAAGCTGACGAACCATGGCTTACCGTAGTTGTACTCTGGGTTCTGGAACAGCCCTGTACCAATCGTAAGCTTGGTGACTTTTGACGCATAATCTATTCCGTACTTTGACTTGACCCTTCCTATGTCACCCTCGTATTTGGTTCTAAGCTGAATCTCGTTTGCAATGTTAGCTCTTATTGCACCCTTGAAATCCAACAATACCTGTGATATCAGGAAGACTCCGATTCCCCACTTCCTGAACTCCCTACAGGCTCTTTCTATTGCAACGTATCCACCCTTACCTCCGTACTTCGGTAGCAGTCTGTGGACTTCGTCATATACCAAGAGCAATTTGATTTCCTTGGATTCCTTTGGACGCATGTCAAAGATGGATTGCACGCTTCTCCTGACAAAGTTGTCCAACTTCTCTGGAGGCAGCCTGTTCATCACAAAGACTGTCAATTCTCCTGGAACCATGTATTTCTCTATGTTGATCGACATGTCTGGATCTTCCACCAAGATGACATTCGTCTTGAAAGATTTCACGTCAGTGGGCTTGAGACCGAACTTTGGATAAAGGTCGAGCATGGCCTGCAACCTGCAGGGTTTCATGAATCCTGTCCATTGGGCGGTTGGATCAAAGACAATTATTGGAACTTTTCTCTTCAGCAATTCCTCCGAGCAAACCATCGCAGATACGCTTTTACCTGAACCGCTTCCACCTGCAGCTATCGAGTGCATTATAAGCTGAGGAATATCGACATAAGCCTTGATATCAGTCTCAGCAATTTTTCCAACTTCTATTGCGTTCGGCCCTGGCTGAGGCAGCTTCTTGAATTCAACTGGGGATATGTATCTTGCCTTCGCTACTTTAGCGGCTCTCTGAGCGGAAACCCATCTCATCGCTATTATTGCAGCCGGAACTCCACCGAAAAGTACCACATATGTTATCCAGTTCGTGAATACCATTCTTAGCAAGTACAGTGGCAATGGCAGAACTGTTA
>DATEUU010000091.1:0-4830 GCA_035283025.1 archaeon
TCTGCTCCTGTCGCAATTATCAAATTTGAAGATGGAAAGGAAATTTTGCACATTGCCCATGAAGGGCTGAGCGCTGACGATATTATAACTTATGATGGAGAAGCAAGCCTTGGAAATGTTCTGTCTTTGTCAAAGATTCCCGAAGGGACGAAGATATTTTCCATAGAAACTTATCCTGGATCTGGACCGAAGATTTGCAGGAGCTCAGGAAGTTTTGCGATTGTCTTGGGAAGAGTAGGAAGCAAAATCACAGTTCGGTTTCCAAACGGAAAGACAAAGAATTTTGATGAAAAATGTAGAGCAACCATCGGAGTGCCTGCAGGCGGAGGCAGAACCGAAAAACCTTTTGTCAAGGCAGGCAAAAAATATTTTGCTATGATGGCTAGAGGAAAATTGTTCCCAAGAAGCAGGGGAGTCGCAATGTCTCCTGTTGATCATCCGTATGGCGGAAAAAGCAAAAGGCCGAGAGGGAAGTCTGTATCAAGAAACGCACCTCCTGGAGCTAAGGTCGGCTCTATAGCACCTAGAAGAATGGGTAAGAGGAAGGGTGGATAAACATGCCAAAAGTTTTCAGCTATCGTGGATATTCACTTGATCAACTGAAGAAGATGAGCATTGAAGAGTTTTCCAGACTCATACCCACGAAGGAGAGGAGGTCATTGAAAAGAGGATTCACGGAGCAGGAGAAAAAACTTTTGGAGAATATCAGAAAAGATCCTGGCAAGTTCCATAAGACTCATGTTAGAGAATTGGTCATTTTACCTGAATTGGTTGGCGTAAAACTTGGGATTTATGTCAGCGGGAAAAAAGGAGAAGAGGGAGGAAAATGGTCTCCTCTTACAATCATTCCTGAGATGGTTGGCCACAGGCTTGGAGAGTTTGCTTTGACCTGCAAAAGGGTGAAGCACTCGGCTCCTGGTATCGGAGCTACAAGAGGCAGCAAATTCATAGCCAGCAAGACGTAGATGATAGAATGAAAATCGAAGTGGAAATCTGTGATAGTTGGGACGGGATGGAAAAAGTATGCGATTCTGTTAGATGTAATAGCATCCTCAAACAGTGTAATAATGAGTGCTATCACAAGCCATACAAGATAAACGGCGAAAGGGTAACTGTAATTGATGCGCTTGCACGTTTATTCCATATTTACAAGTGATCTGATGAAAACGGCGACAGCAAGAGCAGACGATGCGAGGATTTCTCTCAAGCATTCGATGGTCATCTGTGATCAGTTGAGAGGGAAGAAATTGGACAAGGCAAAGAGCTTCCTTGAAAATCTCTTATTCAAAAAAATTAGTTTGGACGGGAAATACCATCCGACTGCCTCTAAAAAAATACTTGAGATATTGAAAGCTGCAGAGGCAAATGCAAAAGTCAAGGGGTTGAATCCGGATAAAATTTTTATTAAGCAGATAAAGGGCGACAAGAGCAGAAATTTCATGAGACCTAGAAGCAGATGGAGACTGAGAGGGAGGAAGGCGAAAGCGACAAATATTTTAGTTTTGTTAGAGGAGAGATGATGTCAATAGAAAAAATTTTCGTCAAAGAGGGCATAAGAGAGTCTGAAGTAGAGGAATTCTTGGAAAAAAAATTCGAAAAGGCAGGTTACAGCCACACGGAAATTCAAAGGACGCCCCTTGGGATAAGGATGGTTGTTTATGCCCACAAGCCCGGGCTGGTGATCGGCAGATCCGGGAAAAGAATCAAGGACATAACCGAAGAGGTGAAAGAAAAATTTGGATTTGAAAATCCCATGCTTGATGCTAAGGAAGTTGATCAGCCTTTCCTTGACTCGAACATCATAGCTAGGAGGATAGCCAGGGCTTTGGAGAGGGGGATAAATTTCAAGAAGGTGGCAAATTACTATTTGGAAAAGGTCATGGAAGCTGGAGCTGTTGGGATACAGATAAAAGTTGGAGGAAAACTTGCAGGAAGTGAGAGGAGTAGGTTTCAGAAGTTCAGGAGAGGTTTTGTAGCCCACTCTGGCGATTATGCAGAAACTCTTGTTGAAAAAGGATATGCCCAGGCAATCATAAAGCCAGGCATGATTGGGATTCAAGTGAGGATAATGAAGGAAATGGCAAAGGAAGTCACTTTCAAGGAAGGCGAGCAAGAGAAAGAATTTAAATATGAGAAAGAAATAGAAAAACAGGAGGAAGAGGTTAAGCCTGTCGAAAAATTGGAAACTGGAGAAGGATAATGGAGAACAATTTTCTAATTCATACGAAACCTTTTTTAAGTTGCTACTTCTATTATTTTAAAAAACTGTTTGATTGAGTAATTATGGCGATAATAAAAATAAAGCAGATAAGAGAAATGAAACTTGAAGAAGTGACTAGGAAAATTTCTGAATTAAGGTTGGACTTGTTCAAAGAAATGGGGAATGTCAAGATGGGAAGACCCATCAAGAACCCTGGAAGAATCAAGGAATTGAGAAGGACAATTTCTAGGTTGCTGACCGTGAAAAAAGAAATTTCAAAAAGAGAGGTAAAGAAATAAAGATGGCAGAAGTTTGCTCAAAATGTGGCAATACCTTGATTGGCGGCAACTGTTCTGTATGCGGCCTACCTCCTGAGCTGTGCGCATGCGCTGTAATAGAAAGAGAAGAGCAAAAAATCAAAATTTTTGTTGAGAAAAGGAAATTTGGAAAGCCGATGACAGTGATTGAAGGGATAAAAGAAAATGCAAAAGACCTGGCTTCTCAGCTGAAATCTAAGCTCGCGTGCGGTGGGACTTTCAAGAATGGGCATATAGAGCTGATGGGGGACCACAGGAACAGGCTAAAGGGGATGCTAGTCGAGCTTGGGTATTCAGAGAATCAGATAGAGTTAAGTTAAATCTAAGAAAACAAAAAATTCAGTATATGATAACACCGAAAAATATTGTCAGGCATGAACTCATCTCATTGGCTGTCAAAATAGCCAAATCCACCGACCCCAGCCAAAAGGGGCTGAAGGGAAAGGTTATAGATGAGAGTCACAATACTTTAAAGATAGAAACGACAAAGGGAGAAAAACTTATTCCCAAGAGAAATTGTATATTTATATTTACACTGCCAGATAAAACAAAAGTACAGGTCGATGGGTCGCTGCTCGTGAGCAGGCCCGAGGACAGGATAAAGAAGAAGTTTCCAAGATGGTGAGAAAATGGCATTAGATGGTGGAAAACCGATATTAATCGCTGGAAATCCAGAGAAAGCTTTGAAAAAGTGGTTTGGATGCATTGGTTACGAGGGAGAATTTAAGTTAGTCATCGATCCACTGGTGATTAGATTAAAATATAATGGAGTTAATGCTTCAATTCCGCTTAATATTGTGGAGAATGGTGTTGACTCTTCTGAATATGCTTCTGCAAGGGGTGGACCTGTTTTAAATTGTCATTATAAGATATCATTACAAAATGTGCAAGAGTTTCTAGTTAGCAAAGGTTGGGTAAAAAATGAAAAAACAAAAAGTTAAGAATATTGGATTGGACGCCCATCCGCCAGCTAAAGAATGCGATGATTCAAACTGCTGCTGGCATGGCACACTTCCAGTTAGAGGAAAGATTTTGGAAGGTCTGGTGGTTTCGACGAAAGCCCAGAAGACCGCGATAGTAGAGAGGAATTATTTTCATTATGTTCCTAAGTTTGAAAGATATGAGAGAAGACATTCGAGGATAGTTGCCTACAATCCCGAATGCATCTCTGCCAAAGAGGGAGACCTTGTTAAGATTGCCGAGTGCAGACCTTTGAGCAAGACAAAGAGTTTTATTGTTGTTGAAAAGGTGAAATGATGAAACCTATCAGAGCCAGAAGGACCCGTGCACTCCCGGTGGGAAGTTACATAACCTGCGCCGATAATACAGGGGCGAAAATCCTGCAGATAATTTCTATTTTCGGATATAAGGGTGTCAAGAGAAGGCATCCCGCAGGGGGCATTGCAGACATGATAAAAGTTACTGTGAAGGAAGGGGATGTGAAAATAAGAAAGCAGATGTTCAACGCCGTAATAATCAGGCAGAAAAAGGAGTACAGGAGATCTGATGGGATGAGGGTTAGCTTTGAAGACAATGCAGCTGTCCTTGTTGATGAGAAGGGGGACCCGAAAGGGACCCAGATAAAAGGTCCTGTAGCGAGGGAAGTCATAGAAAGATTTTCAACTTTGGGAAAAATTTCAAGTGTGGTGGTCTGATGATAGAATCTAAGAAGCCCAAGAAGCAAAGGAAGTTCCGATTCACTGCGCCGCAGCATTTGAGAAGAAAGTTCATATCATCCCATTTATCGAAGGAACTGAGGCAAAAATACAAGACCAGGAGTTTTCTTGTAAGGAAGGGAGATGAAGTAGAGATAATGAGAGGGAAATTCAGAAAGAAGACAGGGAAGATCACAAGAGTTGACTTGAAAAAATACAAGGTTTACATCGAAGGGGTCATGATAAAGAGGACTGACGGAACAGAAAGGCAGATACCCATAGTTCCTTCCAATCTCAGGATAATGAATTTAAACATGGATGATAAAAGAAGGAGTAAAATAATTGAGAGGAAGATGAAGAAGTGATCAGATGAAACTCAAAAGATTTAAAGTACCTTCATATTGGAAAATAGAGAAGAAGAGTGTAAAATGGGCTGTATCGCCCAGGCCTGGACCTCACAAGAAGTATGAATGCATACCTCTGCAGGTGATTGTTAGAGATATTCTGAAATTTGCTGAGACTGGAAAAGAGGCGAAGACCATCATTAACAAAGGAGAGATACTTGTTGATGGTGCGGTGAAAAAGGATTATGCTTTTCCTATCGGGTTGATGGATTCGGTTTCTATCCCAAAAATTAAAAAATTTTATAGAATGTTTT
>DATEUU010000092.1:0-6163 GCA_035283025.1 archaeon
TATGTGGCTAGCCTGTCTCCTTTATTCAGGCATACGAAAAGATTCTCTATCTCCTTCGGATCTTTCAAAAATTCAATTTTAGATTTTGACTTCTCTAAAATTTTCAACTGCTCATTCTTCCATTCAGTTTTTTCTATAGAGAACATCTTTCCTGTCCCGACTTCTATTGCATGGTAGCTGCCTTTTTGTACCTCCTCAGGGCCTTCGACTATTTTTCCTACAAGTCTCAACTTGTCAGTCTCCTGCTGATACTCTGTCTTTTCAATCTCTATTGTCAAAATCAGGAACTTCTTGCTTCCCTTTATCCTCTCCTCCCCTCTTTGCACAAAAATGGTCCTCGATGTCTTTGCAGTAACCAAATCTCCTCTCTCTATCATTTTTTCCAAATACCACAGGTCTATCGGAGTCTCCACCCTCAACCTTGCCCGGTTCTTATCAAATTCTATTACCCTCAAGCAAATCCCATAAGAATTAATTGTTCAAAAAACAACTAAAATCTAGGTGTCTTTTTGAAAAAAGGGCAGGCAAAGATAGATGAGTTCGCTTTTGTTCTTCTTGCCGGTATAATCCTGATAGTGATTCTGATGGTTGCTTGGGGTACTCCAAGCGAAGCCCCGCCTTTTGTGCAGCCAAATAAGATCAGCCTCGATGTCCCAGCGAATGCAACTTCATCCTTTGAACTTAATGTGACCGGTAAACTTACAAATGTCACATTATCCGCGATGGGCCAATCCAGGAACTGGTTTTACTTTAACAAAAACAATTTTGACGTGATAGATTCCACCATGGTCAGAGTGAGAGTTAGTGTGCCTAATGTTGCATTTGGGACTTATACTGCAAGCATAATTGTCGAATCGCCTGGAGGAAAGCAGACCATTCCAGTCACACTTCTAGTTAAGGAGAAAGAGGAAGTGATTGAAGAATTCTCTAGGCCAATGCTGCTTGGGGAATTCTCGGTCAGCTATTCTGTAGGGACTGAAGTCCTGGCATCAGAAGAAAGCTTTGAAGTCTCTAGAGGATACTTTTCTGGATATTCAAAAAACATGGACGTATCTTTGACTGATGAGCAACTTTTAAAAGTTTCAGACGGCTCCATCCATTTGGAAATAGCGGACACAAACAGCGCTGGTAGCCTGATAGTCCTTCTCAACGGCATTGAAGTCTATAGCAAGGTTGTTGGGGCTGGCGATATCGACATTCCGATTGACAAGGAGCAGATTGAAAAATCTAACACCATTGAGATAAAGGCAGACACACCAGGATGGGAATTCTGGATGAGCACTGTTTACAGGTTCAACTTAGCAGACTTTGCTGTGAATTACAAGGGAGTTTTCACCGAGGACATTCCGTTCACCCTCAGCAAAAGCGAGATTGACAATTTTGACCACTTCCAACTGAATTTCAGGGTCAGGAATTACACATTCCCACTTCCCCAGCTTATAATAAAAATCAACGGACAGATAGTCTCCTCTAGCGTGCCGCCATTGGGATTCTTCAACAACACTTTCGAGAGAGATATTCTTGGCAACACTCTGGCTTTGGATTCCGACAATATAATATCTTTCCTATTTGAGAAGCAGGCATATTACGAGATCGACGGTGCAGTCCTGACGGTTTACTACAGCTTCCTAGAGTAGGACTCCAATAGCTAGCAAGTCCCTGGTCCCTGTCGCCAGACCCAAAATGCCAATTATCAGTTTCAAATAATTCCCAAACTCCTTATCTTCGGAGAATCTGTCTATAATGAATAATGCCAAGACGACAGCGATTATCTTCACTATAATGAAAGACGCTGGCCCAAAAATGTTTATTATGAAAGTCGGCACCACATGTTGCTCGTAGAAACCTACGTCTACTATGCCATTCTGACCAAAGAAATTCAGGGCGACGAAAGTTGCAGTGGCATCAAACATCTGCACCAAAGATGTGATTCTATTCGCAAGGTTCCATCTCTTGAAAAAGAAAAATACTACGGCCCAGGGGGAAAGGAAAACCAACACCAAAAACAATCCGTAGAGGTTTGTAGGGCTGATATTGGCCAAGGTGAAAGAAAACAGGAGCAAGCCCGTGATGAAAGTGATCTTAAAATATGGTATGCCCCTCTTCTTCTCTATCAGCAAGGATATCAGGAAGACTGAAATGAAAATGAAAGCTATCAGGAAATATATCCCAGGTGTTACAAAGATGGGTGAGCTCATATATCCCAAATCCTCCACCACCCTCAGGCTGCCGCCAAACAGTACGTAAGGGGAAACGGCCAGTACAAGCCTTCTGTCAATCTTTACTTTTAGCTTCTTGAGCATCTTGAAAATCAGATAAGCTGCGATGACTAAAATCAGGGCATAAGTCAGAGTCTTTGGTACGTCGTATCCGGTCTTCTTGGGATAAATGAAATAATCCAAAAAGTCCTGCAGGCTGACCATAAATAAGAACTTGTTTTCTGAAATTAATATTATGGGAGCAGGCACTGTAATAGCTATCCTATTCATTCTACTTGTAGCTGGCATTGCTCTATTCATACTCTGGCCATCTATACAGGAGCTGCTTTCTGGCGCTGGTAACCCTCCACCGGGTGGCAATAATCTACCCAGTTATAAAAATGATGCTTTAACCGTTGAAAACATTTATGTCTCTCCTTCAAACCCTTATGTGGGCAGTTTGGTCAATCTGAGGTTTAATCTCCAAAGCAATGTAGAATACCCTTTGGAGAATGTGGAAGTGAATTTTTTCGATCTTAAAGGATTGGGCGTTGAGAGATTGAAATGTAATGGTGTCCCTTCAGACACATCTGTATGCACTTTCGCCGATTTCGATTCTCTGGACTTCAAACCCATTGAGCTCACCATCAAAACAGACAGCCTAGGCTCGATCTCTTCTGACACGGACGTAACAATAAGCTACAGCGTTCAGTATGACTACTTCGGCTACAGGATAGCAAATGTACCAGTTATCGACGGGACTACTAGGACAGCACCATTGGGGAAATACAGCCAAAGTGCCTCAACCTATGGCCCAGTAGCTATGGATTTTGAGTTTCCTGCTGCAGGTCAAAGAAAAGAAGGCGACACAGTTATAAAAGAATACTGGGTTACTGACAATATGCCGTTCGAGCTTAAAATGAATTTCAGGCATGTGGGTAGCAGTTCTATCGGGACTGTAAAACCAGTCAACATCTCGGAGGGTAAAGTCACACTCACAACTGATTTAAGCTACGTTGACCCATTCCCATGCGACTTCAACTATAATAGCGGTGAAGGATATTTTGAATCAGATAAGTCCATTGAGATTCCAAAAGAGTTAATTTGCAACTTCCGAGCAACCCTTGAAGCAGGGGTGCCGGAAACCTCGGAAACAGTGATTTCAATGTTCAACTATACCTACAGCTACACAAGAACAGAGACCTTTACGGTAAGGCCAATACCAAAAGAGTAAATTTAAATGATAATTTTACGAAATAGTTAATAGATTAATATGGAAAAAGAGTTATTTGCTTTACTTTCGCTAGTCGGTTTAGTAGTTCTAGCAGGTTGCATCAGCTTGCCAGGAACAACAACTACAACAGGAGCAGCATCAGGAGTCATAATAAAAGCTTTCGGTCCTGATCTTCCAGAAATCTTTTCTGGTGACCCAGTGACTTTCACAATAAACGTGGAGAACATTGGAGAAGAAGACGCGACAGGCGTGACCGCCAAGTTGTTCGGTCTTGGAACAGACTGGACCATAACTTCGACTGCAACTCAAACAATCGGTGACTTACCAAAAGCTCAGCCATCAATGAGTGTCCCTGGTGGACAAGGTTCAGCTACTTGGGATGTTACTAGTCCAGAGAGCTTGAAAAAAGACAATGAATACACAGCAAAAGTGAGAGTTTATTATTCATATAAGACGACAGGGTTAGGCAACATAAAGGTCTACAATTCAGACTATTTGAAAACCATAACTCAAAGCGAAGCCAGGTCAATTACCACATCTTCAGGCCTAGCATCGTTTACAGTGTCAAACGGACCAGTTACAGTTGAGCTGGCAGGAGCGGCCAGACCCTTTATAGTTCAACCTACCAAAACACTGAGCGCCACCATTTCGATATTGCTTAGCAACAAAGGCCAAGGATATCCATATGGCTCAATTGAAACTGACAGACTGGTAGCAGTCGACTCTATAATGGTTCAGGGTGCCAGTTGCTCGAGCGTCACGTCAAAAGTGATTCCAAGAACAGGAAAGACAAGTATAACTTGCACTTTCACAATAGATTCCACAGATGTTCCAGACTTCAGGACAATACCGATAGAAGTAGTATTGAGTTACAAATACTACATGGATCAATCCGCAACAGTAAAGGTATTACAAACCCTAAGTTGAAATTGGCGATAGTAAAATTCACAGAAAAATAGAAACCTTCACTGCTTTTTTTTCTTTTATTTTTAAAAATCTCTTATTCCTTGTTATATTGAATAAAATGGGCCTGAGGAGAATCGAACTCCTTGATTATAGAAAATATTATTTATCAAGAAGTTAAATATTCTTTTTTATAAATACGATGATAAAAATGATTACAAAAGAAAAAGCCTACTTACTGGGTGTAATGTGCGGAGACGGCTATCTAGGTATTTTTAACAGGAAAGATAGAAGATTTAGGGTTCGTTTAGCAGTTAGAGATAAAGACTTTGCCGAAGAGTTTGCTAGATGTCTAGAGAATGAATATGATTTCAAGCCGTGTTTTTATTTTTATGATAGCAGGTGGTGGGTAGAAACCAGTAAATCTAAAGTAGCACAAGATTTACTAAAAATGGGTCCGTTTTCAAGATTTTCATGGAAAGTCAGTTCAAACATGTTCTCTGAAAAAACAGAGATAAAGTGCTCCTTTCTTAGGGGGTTCTTTGACTCGGAAGGATTTGCAAATGATAAAATGATAGGGTGTTGTTCGGCAAATAAAGAGGGATTGATACAGGTTGTAAGACTCCTTGAATCAATTGGAATAAATCCTATGGTCTATCTTAATGCAAAGAGTGATGGTGCTTATAGGCTCCAAATAAATAGAATGGAAGAAAGGTTGAAATTTTGCAAATTAGTTGGTTTCTCCATAAGAAGAAAATTAAAAAATCTACAAAATAGTTTAAGTGGGTCAGTTGGGAATTGAACCCAATTCTCCGCCGTGTGAGGGCGGCGTCCTACCATTAGACTACAGGCCCCTAATTATAGATTGAAGATATAATAGAATTACCATCCATTGATTTAACTTTTTATATGGGACCAACTAATTTTAATCAAGTGAAATAATGGCAAAAATGAATTGGGCAAGAGTCTTTCTAGGGGCTATAGTTTACCTGATCATCGGCCAAGTCATGCACACAGTCTCATCAATTCTAACGATGGACTACTACACAGATCCGAACTATTTTGCAGTTTGGAGCAAGATAATGATGCCAGGGATGGGCCCACCCCCAACGGAATTCTACGTCTATTCGATTCTATCAAGTTTCATCGTGGGCCTGATTTACAGCTACGTCTATGTCAGAGTCAAGGAAATCATGAAAGGAACTGCAATGAAAAAAGGAATGAAATATGGGCTTGCAATATTCCTGATGGCAGGAATCCCGTTCTTCCTATCAGTCTACCTACTGGTCAATCTACCATTAGGACTATTGGTCTATTGGCTGATAATCGACGGACTTTTGACATACCTCTTGGGTGGAATGGCTATAGCCTGGCTAAGCAAGTGAACTTGATTCGAAAAGGAGCAATCCTTTACAAGTGGCTATACACTTCAGAAATCTTTCAGGCTTTTCTGCTCTTTCGCCTTAGCCTCATACTGACTCTTTATTTTCTCAAATTCCTGCTCATCAAAGACAGGTCTCCCATAAACCCCGTCATATCCGGCAATATATTTAATTCCACCATCTCTCACTTTTACAATCGCTTGAGCAATTTTTTCACTAGTCACCTTCATCAGTTCTTCTTTCTCTGCATCTAGTAAAACATTGAATTCGTTCCCAAACTTTTCTATCAGCTTGTTCTGCTCGAACATCACCTTTTGGGAATATAGCTGGTTCGCACCTGTGGCAAATGAAATTATTTCATACAGAGGCAACAATGACTTGAATGGTATGGCGTTTTCAGGAACAAATCCTTCCGGTCTGTCTGCCAATTCTTCCACCCTTTGCAG
>DATEUU010000093.1:0-4101 GCA_035283025.1 archaeon
CTGAATTCATCATACTTTTTTCTATCAATTACATAAACTGGTTTTTTTGATTTTACTTCAAAAAATTTGTCTTTGGAGCAGAACCTTGCTTTTTTTATTTTATTTAGAATTAACTTCTTTGGAATTTTTCCTATCCTACTGCTCACCAATCCTGTGCACTGCGTTGGAACTCCTATGGCCGGATGTTCCTCGATGATTAAAACATCATACTCTTTTCTTGCAACTATCTCACCAACTTTACAGCCGGCAGGTCCAGCACCTACAATGACGATATCAATTATCTTCATTCACTTACCGAAATTCTTTCTAGCAGAATTATACCACTCAATTGCCTTTATCAATTCTTTTTTAGAAAAATCTGGCCAGAGAGTCTTGGTGAAATAAATCTCGGCATAAGCGGCTTGCCAAAGCAAAAAGTTGGAAAGTCTCGACATCCCGCCAGTCCTTATCACCAGATCAACAGGTATGGGCACTAGCAGGTTTTGCTCGATATCCTTCTGAGTGATTTCAATCTTGCCAGCTTTGATGGCTTTCTCTGCAATTTTTTTCATTACTTCAGTCAGCTCGAATTTGCTCCCATAAGCCACAAGGATGTTCAACGCTTTCTGCTGATATTTTGCAGTCTTCTGCATTATCTTCCCCATCAGCTTCACAAGCTCCGGCGGCAATTTGTTCAGATTGCCTACGAAGCGAACCTTGACCTCGTATTTCTCAAAAACTGACTGCTTCTTCTCGAATTTCTTTAGAAAATCGGACATAATACTGAATATCTCCTGCAATTCATCCTTCGGCCTTTCCAGGTTCTCGGTAGAGAGAACATATGCAGAGATATGGGGTACCCCCAGCTCCAAGCACCAGTTCATCACTTCTTCGAATCTCTTCCCTCCCTGCCTGTGCCCAAAGAGGTTGAGCCTGTGCTTTTGCGCCCACCGTCTGTTGCCGTCCAGGACGAAAGCTATATGGTTCGGCACCTGCAATTTGTTGGTTTTCAGCATTTAATCACTTTGGATTGATTCGTTTATAGAAATTTAAAAGCTTCCAATTTATAAAGGAATGTGAACCCCTGATACATTAGCAGAAAAATATAATTAAGTTGCCGGAAGAGAAAAGAAGAATTAAAGGTTGATATGCGCTATTTGGAAATTGATGTTGCGAGAGGAATTGCAGTTTTACTGATGATAGCATACCATTTCTTTTTTGACATATTATATCTTGAGGGCTCTGGTTTCTTTTGGCTTGCAGCACCAATAGCCTCTTCTTTCATACTCATCTCTGGCGTGGCTCTTAGCATAAGCTATTCCAAAGGCGGAAGCTTTTTGAAATTCGCCAAAAGAGGGTTCAAGCTCTTGCTGCTCGGTATGCTGATAACTGTCATAACTTTCGCTCTCCTGAAAGAGGGGTTCATTGTTTTTGGCGTTCTGCATTTCTTTGGCCTGACATCGCTCCTGATCTATCCATTTCTTAAATACGTCAAAAATAATTTCCTCTATCTGCTGCTCGGGGCTTTAATCATTGTTGCAGGAATCCCAATTTCAAATTTAATAATTGGGAACAATTACTTCACTTGGCTTGGACTGAAAACTTCTGATTTTCATTCTCTTGATTATTTCCCACTGATTCCATGGTTTGGTGTCTTGTTTTTGGGAGTATTCTTGGGAAAAAGATTTTATCCGAATGGGAAAAGAAGCTTCAAAAGTCTCGCATTCAAAGGCAATGCTGCGAAATTTCTATCGTTCTTTGGTAGAAATTCTTTAATCATATACTTCATACACCAGCCAATACTGATACTTATTTTGTTTTTAACTGGCAACGCCCAATTACTGAGTCTATTAAACATTTAGGAAATCTTTTTAACCTTTAGATTGACTAAATTTAGTAGTTGGGGGTTGTAAGATAACCTGGTTAGTCTGACAGGCTCCAGCTCATGAAGCATGGAGATTCGACAAAAAGATGAGAGGATACCTGTACATGCGCGTTCAAATCGCGCCGACCCCATTAAATGCACTAAAAGGTTGTAAAGTGATTGCGATTACACCTGAACTGGCAAGAATACATGCTCGTATTTGTGGTGATGGCTATATAGCTCATTCACTGATAAGGCGTTCTCAAAAAGATCTTCAATCACATCACAGAAAGAAAATTAAAAGGGAATGGTATGAAATCAGATATACTGCAACTAGTGGCGATTTGAGAAAAGAGTTCGCTGACGACATCAGGAGAGTTTTTAATAGAAGTTGTTCCAAATGTTCAGGAGGGCGAGAACTCGCAGTTGCTGGGAAAAGTATTTATATGCTTCTAAAGAAAATGGGGGTTGGAAAAAGTAGAGAATGGTTTGTTCCGTACTGTATACTGAATTCTAGCAAAAATGTGAAGAAGGCTTGGCTGCAGGCTTTCTTCTCAGACGAAGGCACTGTTGATAATTCCAGAAAAAGGGTGAGAATAAAATCGATGAATCTTCATGGTCTGAAACAATCAAAGAAGATGTTGTTGGATATTGGTATAAAATCCAGAATAACTGGTCCAAACTGCGATGGAAGTTGGTATCTGACCGTAAAAGAAATAGGGAAATTTCAAGGCAGAGTAAATTTCTCAGACAGAGAAAAGAAAGTTAGACTTGAAAAGTTATGCAACTTATAATTAATAAAGATGAAACAAGATGAAAAACATCTGAAACTCTTTCTACCTGCAACCCCATATTTTATCTAAATTTTGTATCCATGCTTCCCAGTCAAAGGAAGGAAAATTACCCCACCCAATGTTTTTGTTTTTATTTCCCCATTTTTGTCTTTCTCCAAGAAGATTAGATCCTGTCCTGTGCTTATGCCACCGACAGGCGCGACCAACCTGCCGCCATTTTTGAGTTGGTTTACCAATGATTTTGGAATTTCAGGGCAAGCCGCGGTGACTATTATAGCATCATACGGGGCTTCTTTCTCATATCCGATAGAGCCGTCACTGCAAACAACTTTTACATTTTTATAGCCGGCTTTCTTGAGGTTGCTTTTTGCGAAGTCGCAGACTTCTGGAACTATTTCAACAGTGATTGTCTTTCCTTTTTTTCCCACAAGCTCGCTAATCAAGGCAGCGCCATACCCAGAGCCGGAGCCGACCTCAAGGACTTTTTCCCCTTTCTTCAGTTTGAGGGCCTCAAAAGTAATAGCATACACGTATGGTTGTGAAATTGTGGCTCCTCCGACAATTGGCAGGGCCATGTCAACATAAGCATCGAACCTGTATTCTGAGGTGACAAAGAGCTCTCTCTTAACTTTCAACATTGCTTTCTTTATCTCAGGGTTTTTTAGGCTGCCGATTTTTTCCAAATGTTCTACTAGCTCTTTCCTTTCGTTTTCAAAACCTTTCATACTCTTAATTTAGAAAAAACAAGGATAAAGGTTTCAGCCAGAGTTATGAATTGATTCGGTCCGATACGCGTTTTTATTCCATTAAAACAAATTTGAATTTATGGGGATCCTAGAAAGGGTAATAGATAACATTCAAAAAATAAAAACACAGGGCGCCAGATCCATAGCAATAGCTGGATTATGGGCTATAAAAGAAGTCGCGAAAAGGGACGGATTTGGTAAAGAATTTGGAAGAGCTTGCAAGTTGCTTGAGAGCTCAAGGCCGACCGCTGTTGCACTTTACAATGCGATTGAAGACGTGAGGAAGAAGAAGACACTGGAAGAAATCAACAGGATGATATACTATTTTGAGAATGTAGCATCTTTGATTGTTTCACAAAACTACAAAATAATCAAAAATAATTCAACCATTCTTACACACTGCCACAGCACTTTAGTTGTTGAGCTTTTGGAAAAAGCTTGGGAGAAAAAAATAAAGTTCAAGGTTATCGTTACCGAGACGAGGCCGCTGTTTCAGGGTAAAAAGACTGCAAAGGAGCTCTCTGAAATCGGCATACCAGTGATTTTCATAACAGATTCTGCTGCAGGTTTTTTCATAAAAGATGTCGACTCGGTCTTGATGGGAGTTGACGCTATTAGAAAAGAAGGCGTGGTGAATAAAATAGGCAGCTACCCTCTGGCTGTGCTGGCAAAAGAGAACGACATACCTGTTTATTTTGCTGGTGAGACCATGAAGCTT
>DATEUU010000094.1:0-6510 GCA_035283025.1 archaeon
GATAGTCCAGACAAAAATCGACTTGGTAGGGAGGGAAGATGCTGCCAAGAATTACAAGGAAATAAAGGAATTTGTCAAGGGGACAATCCTGGAAAATTCTCCCATCATACCGGTTTCGGCTCAGCAGGGAGTGAACATCGATTCTGTCATCGAAGCCATAGAAAAAAGCATACCCACGCCTGAAAGGGATGATTCGAAAGAATTGAGAATGCTTGTTGCAAGAAGTTTTGACATAAACAGACCTGGCGCTGGAATCAAAAAGCTGACTGGAGGAGTTCTGGGAGGATCCATACTCCAAGGGAAGCTGAAAATCGGGGATGGCATAGAGATCAGGCCTGGAAACAGAACTGGCACCAAATACAAACCGATTTTGACAAAAGTTGTAGGCCTGCAAAAGGCAGGGATTGATTTGGAGGAGGCAGGACCCGGAGGCCTGCTAGGAGTTTTGACATCGCTTGACCCATTCATCACAAAATCGGACTCTTTGGTAGGAAACATAGTTGGACTGCCAGGGAAGCTGCCTGAGACAAGAGATCAATTGAGCCTTGAGATAAAACTTTTAGAAAGGGCGGTGGGCTTGGATAAAGCAGCCAACATATCGCCGATAAAAATTGGCGAAGATCTGATGATAAATGTAGGCACTGCAAGGAGCATTGGGAGCGTTGAATCGATGAAAAAAGAAAGAATGGAATTAAATATTAGAATCCCTGTATGTGTAGAAGAAAAAGAAAGAATAGTGGTTTCTAGGCAAATTTCTGGTAGATGGCGACTGATTGGCTTTGGCACAGTAATTTAGTTTTTAGCAAAAAGCTTCTCTTTCCTCAGCGTTAACAGGTCCTACGACTCTTATCCTGTACGCGGTTCCAGATGTACCTGCACCCGCTGCACTAGCACAAATGCAAGACCCGCCATTCTTAGGGATAGTTGTACAAGCTCCACCGCTTATCAGGGTCCAACCCGCACAAGCCAATGGTGTTCCGTCTTGCCTTACTATTATCTCGTCAGTGCCGACTGAAGTGTAAGGATCCATGTTCTTTACAGTCATGTAGAAAACTCCTGTATTGCCGCAGCTCGCGTCAACTAGGCTGATCATTTTTGCTGCTCTGTTCACTAATGCACCGCTCATGTACATGTAAGCTACTCCTGCCAAAGCGACAGTTATTACCAGCATGATAATGGTCGCTATAACTGTTGAAATACCTTTTTTCATTAGTTCACCTTATTTTAATTTGTGAAACTCTATATAAATATTTTGTAAGGGATTTTTGCATGACTAAAGTAATGTTTGACACCAACTTCTTGATAGACCTAGTGAGATTCAGGATTGACATTCAAGACGTGAAAACCATGATTGGACGATCCGAATTCTATACGGTCGACACCGTGATTAGGGAATTGGAAGGGATTTCAACCAAAAAATCCAAGTCAGGAAGAAATGCAAGAATTGCTCTGAAAATTATTGAGCTGAACAATATCAAAGTCATCAAATCCAGGGAAAAAAGCGCGGATGAGGCGATATTAAAACTGGCCAAGAGGGGGATGGCAGTTGCGACGAATGACATTGAACTAAAAAAAAGTTTAATAAAGCAAAATACAAAAGTTATTTATCTGAGGTCAAAAAAACATCTGGAGTTGAGGTAATAAAAATGGATTTCTTTCATGGAATAGAACTGGGAGATAATGCGCCAGACGAAATTAATGTAGTTGTGGAAAATTGCAAGGGCTCCTACAATAAGCTCGAGTACGATAGGGAAAAGTTTGTCTTCAGGTTAGACAGAGTCCTGTACTCTCCGGTCTACTGGTCTTTCGAGTACGGTTTCGTACCGCAGACATGGGAAGGGGATGACGACCCTTTAGACATAGGAGTGCTGATCACGAACCCGACATTTCCAGGATGCATAATCAGAGCAAGGCCAATCGGCGTGCTGAAGATGCAAGATGAGAATGGGATAGACAATAAAATAATTTCGGTTGCCATAAAGGATCCGGTTTTTGCTCACGACCATGCATACACGACTATAAAGGATATACCTCCTCACACTTTGAGGGAAATCAAGGAATTTTTTGAAATCTACAAGAGGCTGGAGCCCAAAAAGTGGGTGAAGTTCAAAGCATGGGAAGGGGCTACCGAAGCCAAGAAAATAATACTTGAAGCGGCCAAAGCTTACAAAAAGAAATTTAAGCACTAATAAGTATATTTATACAAAGTTCTGATATAATTTTAGCGAGATGGACAGATGTACAAAATAATCACAATTGAAGACAGGATAAGAGTCCCGCCTGAGAAACTGAACATGAAATTGAAAGATTCGGTAAAGGAAAGCATTGCGGACCAGTTAGAAGGTAACATAGACCCCAGACTTGGGGTTGTGCTTTCAGTCATTTCAGTTGAAACGGTCGGCGAGGGGAAGATAATAGCGGGCGATCCCGGTGTCTATTACAACACTCAATTCAAGATGCTGGCTTTCAAGCCGGAGATCAATCAACTGACTTTTGGAGAAGTTATTGACAACACAGAGTTCGGCTCATTCGTGAGGATAGGGCCGATGGATGGTCTGATACACATCTCTCAGCTCATAGATGATTTTGTCAGCTATGATAACAAGAATTCAATCTTCCTTGGGAAAGAGACCAAAAGGACTCTGAAAGAAGGTGACAAGGTCAGGGCAAGGATAATTGCTGTCAGTTTTGGGAAGGAAGAAAACAAGATAGGGCTTACCATGAGGCAGACTGGCCTCGGGGCACTGCAATGGATTGAGGATGAAAAGAAGAGGCAGAAGAAGGGGAAATAGATGGCGAAAAGAATGCAAGTTTGCAGAAACTGTAGAAGATTCACCACAGATCAGTCTTGTTCGGTGTGCAAATCAACCAATCTTTCGACCAGCTGGAAAGGCTTGGTTATCGTTATAGATGCCAACAGCGAAATGGCGAAAGTATTGAAAGTTAGCGAACCTGGAAGATATGCTCTTTATGTAGGATGATCAATCAGCCATATTTGCGATCTAAAAATTCCTTGCTTCTCATCAGATAATCATAGGCAGACAATCCTGCTTTAGCTCCTTCGCCGGCAGCCACTATTATCTGCTTCCACTTCACGTCTGTTATGTCTCCTGCAGCAAACAACCCATGGATGTTCGTGTAGCAATTCTGATCGACATCTATCTCATTCTTTTTATTCAATTTCAATTCCTTTGGCAGCTGGAAATCCAAGCCGGGCTCCAGACCGATTTCAACAATCACGCCGTTTACTTTCAATTCAAATTTCTTTTTGGTGGCGATGTTCATCACTTCTATGCTCTCAACCGATTTCTTGCCTTTCACAGCCTGAACTCTGCAGTTGTTGTGGACTTCCAAAAAAGGCAATTTCTTGACCTTAGATTTCAACACGTCATCACCTGTCAGCTCAGAGGTGATGTTGACGACATAAATTTTCTTTGTAAATTTTGAAAGTTCCAGTATGGCCTGAAGAGCAGAATTTCCACCACCAATTATCACAGCAGGCTTGTTTCTGAAGAATGGGGCGTCACATGTTGGGCAGTATACAATGCCCTTGCCTATGAACTTGTCCTCGCCAGGAACTTTCAGACTCCTTGGTTTCTTCCCTGTTGCTATTATCACCGTTTTAGCGCAGTACGTGCAACTTTCAGTCGCTATCCTGAACAGCTCTTTTTCCTTTTCTATTCTCTTCACTTTGTCATATATCACTTCTATCTTGAACGATCTCAGGTGCTCTTCAAATCTTTTTACCAAATCCCGCCCAGGTATCATCGTATATCCTGTATAATTGTCGACGTCGGTTGAGAGAACTGCCTGGCCCCCTATGTCAAGTGTGATGACAACGACATCAAGGCCCTTTCTTGCAAGGTATATGGCCGCAGATATGCCAGCCGGTCCAGCGCCAATTATCAAGCAGTCATAAGGCACTATAGACGACACTTTCATAAAATTAATTACTTTAAGTTGGGTAATAAATTTAAAATATGGCAAAGGCATTCATAATCGGGAGGTTCCAGCCCGTCCATCTCGGGCACGTGTATGCGATAAAAGAAGCTATGAAAAAGTTTGATGAAGTGGTAATCGGCATCGGTAGCTCGAATGAAAGCAGCACATTCAGGAACCCGTTCTCGTTTGATGAGAGAGAGCAGATGCTGAGACTTGTAGGGATCAAGTGCAAGGTTGTTGGGATACCGGACATCAAGGACGATAAGGAATGGTGCGAGCAGATCTTCAAGACAGTGGATTTCGATGTCGCAATAACTGGGAGTGAATGGGTGAAAAAATGCTTTTATGGAAGAAAAAAGGTTGGGAAGCCAGACTTTCTGCTGCCTGAGGTCTACAGCGGTGTCAGGATAAGGGAAAAGATGTCTAAAGGAGAGAAATGGGAAGATCTGGTGCCGAAAAAAGTTGCCGATTTCATTAAAAAAATCGGTGGGGAAGAAAGAATCAAAGAATCGGCTGAAAGGGAATTCTAAATCCTGATGACTTCTGGTATAGCATCTATCAAATCGGTTGCAACTAAACTTTCTCTCATTTTCTTGGCGGCAATCTCTCCAGCCTTCCCGTTGATATAAGCTGCAGCACATGCAGAGGTGAAGCAGTCATTTCCCCTTGCGAGCAATGCGCCGCAAATCCCTGCCAGAGTGTCCCCCAGACCGCCTTTTGTCATGTAAGGGCTGCCGGTTTTGTTTATTGCAATTTTATTTCCGTCTGAAATGATGTCAATAGAGCCCTTGAGCAGAATTGTTACATTGGCCAATCCTGCCACATCCTGGACCATTTTAATCCTTTGGTTCAAATCAGTGGTCGGTTTGATCCCTGATAGGACTTCAAATTCATGTGCGTGCGGGGTCAAAACAATTTTTTTGTTTTTCAAAATGTCTTTATTCGTTGCTACGGCATGGATGGCGTCCGCATCGACAACTACCGGGATGTCGACTTTTTTCAAATATTCCAGAACAGTCTTGATGACTCCACGCCATCTTGTAAGTCCACCGCCAATGACCACCGCGGTCTTGTCCTTGGTGAAATCGATGAGTTTGCTTAGATGGGCATGTTCAATATAATCTCCAGATAGCGGATAGGCAATCATGTTTGGTGAAAACGATGCAACGATATTGGCTGCTCTTTCCGGTGCAACCACTGTCACCAAGTCCACGCCTGCTCTCAAGGCAGCCATTGAATTAAAAGCAGGGGAGCCCGAATATCTCTTGCTCCCTCCTATCACCAGCAAATGGCCAAAATCATACTTGCGAGACCAAGGATCTCTTTTTTTGTAAACTTGCTTGAGAATGCTGCCTTTTACCTCAGAAAATTCCATAAAAGAATATTGTCTTAAATATTATTTAATGATTCTCTGGCTAATTCCGAGTCTAATCGATAAAGATTTATGAAAAAGACATAAATTACAATTAATGAAAAGAGAGGTTCTTGGGACAATTCTTGCATTAGTGGCAGCATTACTCAGCGGTATAGCAATACCAATAAACAAAATGTTTATCGTGGATTTGGACCCGACCATATTTACCGCGGTCAGAGCACTTTTCATCGGCATCATATTCTTCATGATTTCTTCTTTTAAGAGCGGCTTCAATTTCAAAAAATTCAAGAAGGTCTCTTGGATGTACCTGCTGGCTATCGGTGTGATCGGGGGCTCTTTCGCATTTCTGATGTTCTTCTCTGGCTTGAAATTGACAACCGCAGGCAGGGGCGCATTCATTCACAAGACCTTGCCTCTTTATGCAACTCTGCTGGCCTTTTTGTTCCTGAAAGAAAAATTAGGCAAGAATCAACTCATTGCACTTACCGTAATGTTCGCAGGGACGATTCTCATTTACATGTCCCAAATCAATCCGGCAGAATTTTGGACGGATCCTTCTCTTGGGGACCTTTTGATCACCGGGGCAACCATATTGTGGGCGATAGAGAGCGTGATAGCGAAGAAAGCCATGATCAAAGGGGAGTCCAATTATGTTGTATCTTTTGCAAGGATGTTCATAGGCGCAATCATATTGTTCTCAGTTGTTCTGATTCAAAGCAAAATCAATCTTCTGTTTGCGCTTACCCAGCAGCAGATATTGAGCATTTCCATTTCAATTGCTGTACTGTTTGGATTCGTCCTTTCCTGGTATTGGAGCATAAAGCTGATCAACGTGTCAAAAGCATCAACTCTCCTGCTTCTGTCGCCTGTCATCTCCCTGTTTTTTGGAATACTCTTTTTCAATGAGCCGACCCCATTCGATCAAATTCTTGGATCTGCACTGATTCTGATTGGAGCATATTTTGTGAGCAGAGTGAAGAGCGAGTTTGAGACAGGTGTATAGCTTGAAGAAAAAAAGAATAAAGAAAATTAGAGTGGGAGTTTTTTCTTTCACTTGCGACGAGGGGTGCAGCATAAACTTTCTTGAGATATTGAACAAGAAATTTTTTGAGTGGGGGGATTACTTGGATTTCAGGCATTTCAGATTGCTCAAATCGAAGGGGCAGATGAAGGATTTGGACCTGGCCATTATC
>DATEUU010000095.1:0-2101 GCA_035283025.1 archaeon
TGTCTTTACAGAGAAACTGTATGTAATTTCATCATCAGAAGACCCACCGGGGGACGTGCAATCTTGCATGATGATGAAATTACATACAGTTTCTCTGTAAAGACAGACTCGGGGGTTTTCTCAAAAGGTTTACTCGACAGCTATGAAAAGGTTAGCAGTGCCTTTGGTCTTGCCCTTTCGAAGATCGGTCTCGCATCAGAGTTGAAACTGCAAAGAGAACCTCATCGCAATAGAAGTCCATTATGTTTTCAGACGACGTCATACGGAGAAATTACCATCAATAATAAGAAAGTCATTGGCTCTGCGCAGAGGCGGTGGCCTGATGGTCTCCTTCAACAAGGTTCTATCCCATTCACTTTTGATGAGGATGAAATTGCTAAGGTATTCAGACTCAAATCGCCTGAAACAGGAGAGAAGTTTACAGGATTTAAAAATATCCTTCCAGATTTAGACATCGACAGTTTGAAGGATGCTTTAAGAGCCTCTTTCGAAGAGATTTTCAATATTAGGCTTATTCCCTCATTCCCCTCACAGGAGGAGATATCTCTTGCTGAGGATCTTGAGGTCGAGAAATATCTCTCGCCTTCGTGGAATTTCTGGAGATAAAGGCGGGGTGTGCTATAATTTTTTGTTTATGGAGAAGCACAAAGTCCATGTTGTTCCAAGATATGTCATCTATGGCTTTTTTATCCTTGGTCTTCTTTCTGCTATCGCCTTCAGAGCGATAATACTGTTTTAGCGTTTAGAACCTTCGTGGGTGAGGCCTGTCTGGTATATCGGGACAATTGGATATTTCTTCTTTTTCCTTTACCGGTATGCAATTAC
This sequence comes from archaeon, assembly GCA_035283025.1. Taxonomy (GTDB): domain Archaea; phylum Aenigmatarchaeota; class Aenigmatarchaeia; order CG10238-14; family SCSR01; genus DATEUU01. Next base: position 826 of record DATEUU010000095.1, read on the forward strand.
AAAAAAGAGGAAGAGTGCTATTGAAGAATTTCAACTCATAGAAAAGGTAAAGACCAATGCCTGTCTCACCGATCAAGACAGGGAGGTCGTCCTCTATCTCCTTTCGTCAATCAGGCTTTCTCTTGAGGATATCAACTATGCCATCATTTTTATATTGTCCCTCATTGCCGTTGCATCAGATCTGGTGCTTAGTGCAATTATGTGAGCAAAGAGTTTCTACATATGGGAGTTTGGATAGGAGATTGAAGAATTAATTACTGCAGCCTGTTCTCATAACGAGAATGAGCTTTTTTGTTTGAGATATAAATCGATTCAGGGGGGGATACAGAGAATCATCAATGATCAAGTCTGACCCTGACGGGATCTTTTTATTGCATTCAATACCACACAATGCCTTGTGAAAATAATGAATCCTGGGCATCTTTATCCCCCAATCTTGCAATCATTATTGCTTAGGTCTTAATTCTTCAGGTAAATCATATTTTGGAACAAGTGACCCAGGTGACCCAGGTAACCGAACATTACAATCATTGTCAGTCTCATAAATTATGCTACCTTTTTTGTGCTCTGCGCTTATCCATAACTTTTCCCTTGTACCACTACGAATAATTAATTCAACATCAGGTGAAGGAGTGAAACCTTCCACTTGCAGGTCATAGAGCGAAACATCAGTCTGAGGAGTTTTAAGAAAAATATTTTTGGCCACTTCACATGCTCTTTGGACTTCAGCTTTAGCTTGAGAATTGCGTGCTCGTGCTTGCATGCCAAGATATCCTGGAATCATAATGGCTGCAAGTATCCCAATCACAGCCACACCTGGCACTACCGTGACAACCCAACTATTGACGCCTCCAGTGCGCACGGCAACGTCTCTTTGCATTTTTGGAGATTGTTGTGCCTGCTTTATTTCAATTAGCTTATTTTTGCTGTGTTTGTAATATATATAGTTCGCAGCTATAGCGAAGGCTATCCAAGCAACCACGTTTACAAATGGAATAAGTCCTAATGCAAAAGAGAGAAGAGCATATAAATAAAGCTTTCTATATAACATCCACCAAAATCCTGCAAAAAAAACTGGCCAGTGCCATGTAGCTACAAAATTATCAGCTCCTCCTGTATTGAATTTCTTAAATTTATTTATAGGGCTATCCGCTTGACTGACCTACCCCCAACATGTAGAATATGGGAATTATGCAAAATTACCATAGGACGATGATTGAATTTGAACAACGCTTTATTAGTGAAGAAGTGTGCCGAGAATACCTCTATCAAATAC
>DATEUU010000096.1:0-4807 GCA_035283025.1 archaeon
GGCTGGCGCCATATCCGTCCGGGCCACTGCACATAGGGAATGCAAGGATGGCTGTTTTGAATGATGAATATGTGAAAAAATATAAAGGAAAACTTTTTCTTGTCATCGACGACACAATCGGCTCTGAAGAGAAATTCATAATTCCTGAAGGATATGATCTGATAGCTGAAGGCCTGAAATGGCTGGGGGTCAGATGGGACGATAAGTTCACGAAATCAGACAGGATGCAGATGTTCTATGATGCTGCGGAGAATCTGATAAAAAAGAATCTGGCATATGCGTGCGAATGCGATGCTGAGACATTGAGGAAGAATAGGATGGAAGGAATCGAATGTTCGCATCGGAATCAATCTGTGATTGAGAATCTGAAAAAATGGAATGGTATGCTCTCCGGGAAATACAGAGAGGGAGGGGCGGTCCTGAGATTGAAGACCGACATGAAGTACCCGAATCCGGCTTTCAGGGACAGGGTCCTGCTCAGAGTCGTGGGGCGGGAGCATCCGAGAGTCGGAAAGAAATACAGAGTGTGGCCGATGCTGGAATTTTCCTGGTCAGTTGACGATCATTTGCTGGGAATCACTCACATACTCAGGGGGAAGGATTTGGCAATGGAAGACATGATGGAAGAATTCATATGGAGCAAGCTTGGGATTAAAAAACCTGAGTTCATCCACTACGGGATGCTGAGCATCAAAGAGGCGAAACTGAGCAAGACGGGCACCAGGATTGCAATCGAGAAGGGGGAATATTCAGGATGGGATGATCCGAGGACATGGTCTTTGCAATCCTTGAGGAAGAGGGGGATAAGGCCGGATGCAATAAGAAATTTCATAATTGGCATGGGGTTGAGCCTGGCAGACGTGACAGTCGCTGCGGAAATCCTCTATGCAGAAAACAGGAAGATAATAGACCCGACAGCGAACAGATATTTTGCAGTTTTTGATCCTGTGGAGGTTTCAATTGAAAATCCTCCGAAAACAAATTCGGCAAAAGCCCCGCTCCATCCAGACTTCCCAAAGAAAGGGAAAAGGACCATCCCGGTGAACACGAAGAAGATTTACATAGAAAGGGAAGATTTTGAGAAGTTCAAAGGAAAGGAAGTGAGGCTGATGGACCTTTTCAATGTCAGCATCAGTGGCAAATCCGAGTTCACAAGCAAGGAGATGAAGGTTGAGACGCCGAAAATCCAGTGGGCCTCCGAGCCGAATATCAAGATCAAAGTGATGATGCCTGATGGAAAAATTATAGAAGCCCTGGCCGAGCCTGAAATCAAGAATGTGAAAGAGGATGAGATGATCCAACTGGTCAGGATAGGGTTCTGCAGATGCGATAAAAATGACGGCGGGGGGATTGTCCTTTGCTTTGCTCACAAGTAGAGAAGCCCTTTCCTTTAGGTAAACTATATAAATCTTATAAAATGTATAGAATTTGATGATTGATGAGGTGATATGATGCCGAAAAGTTACGTTAAGTTTCAAGTACCGAAGGAACTGAGCGACAAGGTATTGCAGGCGATAGAAAGCGCCAAAAATACCGGGAAGCTTAGAAAAGGGACTAATGAGAGTACTAAAGCGATAGAGAAGGGAATCGCACAGCTTGTGGCTATTGCAGAGGATGTTGATCCTGAAGAAATAGTGATGCATCTGCCAGTCCTGTGCGAGGAAAAAAAGATTTCATACGTCTTCGTCCCTAGCAAGCTAGAGCTTGGAAGGGCGGCTGGAATAGATGTAGGATCCGCTGCCATCAGCATAGTCGAGCCTGGTGAAGCAAAAGATATTTTGAAAGAAATCCTGAAAAAACTGGAAGAATTGAAGAAGTGATACGATGGCTGAATCCTTTCCTGCAGAAGTGTTGCAACTTTTAGGAAGAAGCGGAGTCAGAGGTGTCATGCAGGTCAGGTGCAAGGTTCTGGAAGGCCCGGACAAGGGGAAAGTTCTGACAAGAAACGTCCTCGGACCGATAAGAGCTGGAGACATATTGATGCTCAGAGAGACTGAGATGGAAGTCGCAGCGAAAATGTCTGAGAGGTAGCAGAGATGAAGTGCTCATTTTGTTCAAAAGCAATCAAACCTGGGACTGGGAAGATGTTCGTGAAAAATGATGGGACAGTCCTGTATTTTAACTCTTCCAAGTGCGAAAAAAGCTACAAGATGGGAAGAGAATCCAAGAAGAGAAAATGGTCCAGGAAAAGCTCTTGATTAAAAAATTAATTCTCAATTTTTCAATGATTTAATTAGGGGCCGGTAGATCAACGGCAGATCGCTCCCTTGGCACTCAAACCCGAAATGGGAGAGGTTACGGGTTCGAATCCCGCCCGGTCCATCTTTTGCCTGAAAATCTCGCCATATTAGAAACCTTTAAAAATTCTCTAGCCGATTATAATAGTTATTAATTTAAAGTGAAATTATGGGAAGTACGAGAGTAAAGGCTAAAGAAGAGAAGCACGAAGAAAAGAAGGAAAAGCCGAAGCCAGCAAAGCCGAGACTGGAGAAGAAAGAAATAAAAATATTGGTCAGAGTCTTGAATACTGATCTTGACGGAGAAAAATCTCTGATTCGGACTTTGAAAAGCATAAAGGGGATAAGCCACACCATGAGCAGAGCAATATGCTTGGTATCTGGTTTTGACCCTAACACAAAGCTCGGCTCGCTCAAAGAGGAGGACATCCATAAGATAGAAGAAATCATCAGGGAACCGATAAAATATGGTATTCCAGTTTTTTTGGTGAACAGGAGAAAAGATATAGAGACCGGCAAAGATTTGCATCTTTCATCTGTTGATATGGAGACCGGGAGAAGGTTCGACATCCAGAGGATGGTTGACATGAAGTCTTACAAAGGAGTAAGACATATGCTTGGCCTTCCTGTCAGAGGGCAGAGGACGAGAAGCTCCTTCAGAAAAGGCAGAGTAGTCGGAGTCGTAAGAAAATCGGTTAAGCTTGCACTCAAAAAGACAGAGGAAGAGCCCAAGGAGAAAAAGAAGTGATCGGATGAAAAGACAGAAGAAGAAATACGAGAGGCCGAGAAGACCCTGGGACAAGGAAAGGATAGAGAAGGAAAGGGAAGTCATGAAGAATTTTGGACTGAGGAGGAAGAAAGAAATCTGGAGGGCCCAGGCATTCTTGAGAAAATACAGGAGAATTGCAAGAGAGCTGGCCGCCAAGAAAGACAAGGATAAGGAGAAGATGATGATCAAAAAGCTGGCATCTTTTGGTTTGCTGCAGGAGAATGCGGTCTTGGATGACGTATTGAGCCTGAGCCTTGAAAATGTTTTGGAAAGAAGACTGCAGACTATCATTTTTAGAAAAGGATTGGCTAAAACCCAGAAGCAGGCAAGGCAGTTCATAGTTCATAGGAAGGTCTTGCTTAACAGCAGGAAAAGCATTTACCCGAACTACCTTGTTAAAAAGGAAGAGGAAGATAAAATACAAGTGGTCAAATGAAAGGACAGGAAAAATGGGGGATAGCCCACATATATAGCACTACGAACAACACCATCATCCATATCACAGACATCACTGGAGCTGAGACCATATCAAGAAGCTCTGCTGGAATGATGACTGACAAGGATAGAGAGGGCGGGATGCCGTTCCCTGCTTTGCAGGCAGCAAGGAAAGCTGCTGAAGACGCGCTGGAAAAAGGCATAACCGGCGTTCACATAAAAGTCAGGGCTGCTGGTGGAACCAAGGCTAAAAGCCCGGGCGCAGGAGCTCAGCCTGCAATCAGAGCGTTGGCCAGGGCCGGATTGAGGATTGGCATGATTGAAGATGTGACGCCGATAATCCATGGAAGCATGAGGAAGAAAGGCGGAAGACGAGGTAGAAGGGTTTAAAGCCAATCGAAATGCTAAAATACATCAATATCAAAATCAAAAGTTATTAGTGGTCTGATGAAAATACAAGTTCTGGAAAAGAATGAATCGGAAATTAGGTTTGTTTTAGAAGAGGTTACACCTGCATTTGCAGGCTCGCTTAGAAGATTGATGATGTCCGAGGTGCCGACCATGGCGATCGAATGGGTTGATTTCAGGAAGAATGATTCTGCTCTTTATGATGAGTTGATTGCAAACCGGTTGGGCCAGGTTCCTTTGACTTTTGACAAGAAGGCTTATGACTTGCCGGAAGATTGCAAATGCGAGGCGAAAGGATGCAGCAGATGCCAGGTAAAACTCACCCTGAAAAAAGTCGGGCCTGGAATGGTTTATGCCGAAGATTTGAAATCGAAGAGCAAGGATGTTGTTCCAGTTTTTGGCAAAACTCCGATCGTCGAGCTGTTCGAAGGACAGGATATTGAATTTGAGGCGACTGCCCAGCTTGGACGGGGAAAATCGCATGCGAAATGGCAGGCAGCCATAGTCGGATACAAAAACAGATCGAACATAACAATCGACAAGAACTGCAATGTTTGCGCCAAGTGCGTTGAGAGATGCTTGAAAGGGGCTCTCAAGATCGATGGGAATAAAATATGTGTGGAAAATCCTTTCGAATGCAACTTGTGCAATGAATGCGTTGACGTATGTCCGAAAAGCTGCATAAAGGTTGAACCTGTGGAGAATGGCTTCATATTCAATGTCGAAACTGTATCAGGGCTTCCACCAGAAGAAATTGTTTCGGATGCGATCGACATCCTGGAGAGCAAGCTCAAGGAATTCGACAAGGGACTAAAGAAGCTGAAATAATCTTGCTTTTAAATATATTTCTAAAACTAATTATTAGCTGAGCGGGGGTCGCGTAGCCTGGTTAATCGCGCAGGACTTAAGATCTTGTATCTTAAGTTTTGATAAAAGATGATAGGAAATCCTGTGGCTT
>DATEUU010000097.1:0-2022 GCA_035283025.1 archaeon
CTGTACCAAAACCGCCATGCTGAAGATCTAATGAGGAAAGGATACTCTCTGCAGCCTCGTTGATAAGAGACTCCTTTATTTCTCCATGCTGAGAGGGTTCCGTTTTAAAAGCATCTATGAGTTTATCAGAATATTGAGAGATCTCTTCCTTTCTTGATGTATAGAATTCAAACACTATCTTGAGTACTTTCTTAAATCCAGGTCTGTCAAGGATATCTTCAGGAGGAAAATAGGTCCCTCCAAAAAATGGTTTTTTGTCAGGTGTTAAAAATACACTCAGAGGCCAGCCGCCACCAAAGCCCATGGCAGAAACTGTTAGCTGATATCTCCTGTCAATATCAGGTCTCTCATCCCTGTCAAGTTTGATGTTGATAAAATGCTCATTCAGAAACGTCACAATCTCTTCATTTTCAAAGCACTCTTTCGCCATAACATGACACCAGTGACACCATATCGCACCTGTACTCAGAAAAATTGGTTTATCTTCCTTTTTAGCTCTCTCGAAAGCCTCATCAGACCACGGGTACCAATCAATCTTCTGAGATGAGGCATGTCTGAGGTAAGGGGACTTTTCTCCGGATAATCTGTTCATTTATTTAGTTTACCACCAAGTAACTTTCCCATTCGTGAAAGATGTGCCTTTTCTTCATCAATAAGTACACTAAAAACCTTTTTTGAATTTACATCTTCTATTTCATGGAGCATTTTGCTATAGAGATCAAGGGAGTTAGTTTCAACCTGCATACAAAGCTCGAGGATATCCTGAAGAGTCCTGTCTTGTGCCTTTAACCACTCGAGAGTTTCTTCAACAGAGACACCTCCCTCCATAAAATCCTTCAAGAACTCCTTTTTAAGAAACTCCTCTGTTATATCTCTTCCCTTGATCTGCCTGTATGTTTGAAAAAGTATTATTTTATGTTTCTGTTCAGCCGCTACAAGTGAGGAGAATAATTGTTTTGCCTCTCTATCCTTGACAAGTTCTCCAACTCTCTCATAAAACATACGTGTACCATCTTCAAGAGCCCACGCCAGTGAGATTAGCTCCTCCGTCGTTTTTCTACCTTCAAGTAAAAACATGCCTACCTCGTAAGTTCCTGTAGCAACATATCCCTTCCATGCATTGATTCCACCTTCAATATTGTAAGCCTCATTAAATCCTTGTCCCATTAATAGTGCGGCTGCTGCCCTGCTCCGATTTCCCATCCTGCAGTAAGTTATTGTAGGTTTGGCAGGATCTAATTCATTAATTCTATCCAGAAGGTCTGATAGCGGTATCAGCAACGCCCCTGGGAGGTGGCCTTCGTTGTATTCTACAGGCTCACGGACATCAATCAATGTCAATTCCCCTTCTTTTTTCTCGGCAATCCATTTTCTTACTTTATCTGTACTTATCATCTCTACTTTTCTGAAAGAATCTGTTATCTTCATTGTCAGATTTAAAATGCTTGTTTCATGAGTGCTGCTATGAAAACCTTTCTTCCTTCCAGGGGTCTGCAGAATTGCTGTATCCTCTTTTCTCCCAAAACCCAAGTCTGTCTTCTCTCAGAAAATTCAGACCTGTCACCCATTTTGCACATTTATATGCATACCTTTTGGGAACAACAAGGCGGAGTGGAAAACCATGTTCCTTTGTCAAAGGTTTGCCATCGAGTCCATAGGCAAGCAGAACATCATCATCTACTACAACAGCAAGCGGGATATTTGTTGTATACCCTTGCTCAGCAATTACCTCTACAAATTTTACTTCCCTTAAGGGTTTTGTTATAGAGGCTATTGTTTTAAAAAGAACTCCTTTCCATCGAAGATCAAACTTGCTCCAGCCCGTAACACAGTGAAAATCTGTGGTCAGTTCTGTTGACGGTAAAGCAAGGAATTCCTTATAAGTCAATTTCAGGGGTTTTTCAACAAGTCCTGAAATAGAAAAGGTCCACTGTTTCTCATCGAGTTCAGGAATATCTCCATATTGAAATACCGGGAAGTCTTTTACCAATCTCTGGCCTGGTGGAAGCCTGTCTTTTCTAC
>DATEUU010000098.1:0-2131 GCA_035283025.1 archaeon
TTCCACTTAATTTTTGTAATATCCTGAATTTTCATCTAAATTGCCCCCATCTAAATAATTTTCTCCTAGGATCCAACATGCTTGCTATATTTTACCACTTGGAGGTTCTCCTGGGGGGAGCAGAGCCGCTGTCCGCCACGGTTGAATATTTAATTGGGATTGCACAGGATTTTGTATTCGCAATTTTTGCATAAAATGCTTCCCGAGCATTTAAAATCGCTTGATTCGATTTGTTCGATTTTCTTAATAATTAATTCTCTAATTTCATCTATCCTTTCCTGGCTCATGTCTTCTGATTTCTTCTTACCTTCTTCAAGATACAAAAGCGAAACTCTAATGTTTTCAGGCTTTTGTTTTAAAATTTTGTCTTCAACTTCTGTTGCAGCCAAAGCATATACGCCTAACTGTAGTGCATAGTTAAACTCTGACATTCCACGAGAACTTCCTGTTTTGTAATCAACAATCTCAATCTTTCCATTCTCAAGCTTATTTATCCTGTCAATTTTCCCAACGATTTTAACCGGATTTTTGTGTTCGCGTTTAAGAAAAAAAGCAAAAGGCAGTTCAAGAGAAATCGGTAAATTTTTGGGATCAAATATTTTTTTATAGTAGTTCTTTATTATTTTCTCACCTAACGCATACATCTTTTTCTCATAAGACTTTTCCTGATACCCCTCAGAAATCCAGCGTGCGCTAAGCAGATTTAGAAAGTCGGATAGCGTTTGTTTCTTTCCATGTCGAAGAGCCTCATAGAAGTAGTAAAAGGCGTCATGAATCGAACTTCCAAAAGAAAGAGGAGCGGTTTGGGGCGTTGGCAAATTCAATAAGAATCTTGCCCTGAAATGAAGCGGACAGATATCAAAACTCTGAAGTTGAGAGTACGAAATTCTTTCGATGGCAGTTTGGGCCCAAGGCCCATCAGCCTTTGGCTGAGGCTCTTTCGAAATCTCCTGATAGTCTTTTATTGCTTCGGTAAATGATAATTGTTTTACCTCCTGTTCGATTTCGATTTTCTTTGAAAGGTCGGGGAGTGCCTCAAACACAAAGGGCGATATTTTTCTTTCTCGCTTTCCGTCTGCATAAAATCTTGAGGCAGTGAAAAACAATAGATCACGCGCTCGAGTCATTCCTACGTAGAAAAGTCGTCTCTCCTCTTCAAGATGATGATCACCTTCTGGCAGGATCTCTTTTATTAACTGGTCGTCTAAAGGAATTTTTTCTCGCCTCTCACGCGTTGGGAACCTGTCGACTACAAGATTCACCATAAAAACAACCGGGAACTCAAGGCCTTTACTTGAATGGACTGTCAAAATATTGACTGCATTAATCTCCTTAAAATCTATGTCAGACACAAGAGGGCTGTCCCCCATCTCCATTTGAAGGTCAAGCCAGTCAACAATTGAATAAATGTTTGCATCGGGATTTAAAGTTTCAAAAGTTTTAATCCTATCAAAAAACTTTGCGATATTGTTTGCTTCTTTTTCGTCCTTCTCAGTTTTGATGTCAAGAAATGAATTTAAGAGCCCTGAATCGAGCAAAAAATAATAGAGAATTTGTCCGGGAGAGTCGCGCCTCACCCGCTCCAGATGTCTTAAAATCATCCTGACGATTTTCTTAGCTTTTACCTTTCCCTCATTCGGCAATTTTGTTTCGTCAGCATTTTCGAGCGCTTCAAATAGGGTCCAATTTCTCTTGCGGGGATAGGCAAGAAGCTGGTTAATCTCTCGTGAAGTTAGGCCAAATATGTCCATGCTTAAAATTCTATATAGAGATACCGAATCTTCAAGGTTATAAAGAACTTTAAAATAGGCAATTAAATTTTTTATTTCTTCTTGTTGAAAGAGATAGGAAGGCCCTAAGAATTGGTAGGGAATCTTATTTCTTGTGAGGGCAGCTGCGACAGGTTGGGCATGATTATTTGCGCGGACTAAAATTGCGATATCGGAATATTTGAAGCTCGAGCTTTTCATAATTGATTTAATTTTCTGGGCAATTTTTTCCGCCTCTTCATCAACACGGTCCGTGAGTATGAATTCGACAGATTTGCCTCGAATTCTTCTTTCAGAAATTAATTTTTTGTTAATATTTTCGACAACTTCCAGGCGATTTGGGTTATTGTTTTGAATCATTG
>DATEUU010000099.1:0-6219 GCA_035283025.1 archaeon
CAGTTCCCTGTCAGGCAGTTTGTGGGAGATGTCACGAAAGCGGTTTTCCAAAATTCTAACATAATCTGTGCAGACTTGATGTCCCAAGCCGCGAGACCCAGTGTGAATCATCACAGTCACTTGACCTTCCTTCTCTATCCCAAAAACTTTCGCCACCTCAGGCAAAAATATTTTATCTACTTTCTGGATTTCAAGAAAATGATTTCCTGAACCCAATGTCCCAATCTGAGGGGCACCTCTTTTCTTTGCCTCATTTGAAACTTTCTCTGAGTTTGCATCTTTCAAGCCGCCATTCGACTCCAGGAATTCCAGATCCTTCTCTGAGCCATATCCTTTTTCAACAGCCCATCTCGCTCCCTTGCTCAAAACTTCATCCAGCTCTGAGATGCTCAATCTGATTTTTCCGGTCTCTCCCAATCCCGAAGGTACATTTTGGAAAATTGATTCCAGCAATTCTCTTATCTTTGGTCTCACTTGCTGCTCTGATAGATTGGTCCTGAGCATTCGGACTCCGCAGTTTATGTCGAAGCCAATCCCACCTGGGGACAATCCACCATTTTCAAAATCCAGAGCAGCCACTCCGCCGATTGGGAAGCCGTACCCGTAGTGCATGTCAGGAAGCGCTATGCTGTGTTTGTAAATCCCTGGCAGGAAAGCCACATTTGCTGCCTGCTCTATCGCTCCGTCCTCCACTTGCTTCAGCAATCTGTCTGACAAAAACAACCATACTGGCACTTTCATTCCAGGTTTTGCTTCTTTTGGCAATTCCCATAAACATGGCCCAATTTTTTTCGCTTTTTCTTTGAGTCCGATTATTATCACCTTATATTTTTTATCCTAACGCAAGTCACGTACAGAACTAGTCTGCACGCACTCATTTCTGCAATTTTACAGTGAGTACGCGCTATAATCTTAGATTGAGTTCATTACATTTAAAGGTTTAAACTCCAACCAGTCATCCTTTGTGGGTCCAATCGGCAGAAACAGGGGCATCGATGCCGTGGATGTGATTGTATGCCTGCAAAGCTGCCTTAGCACCTTCCCCGGCAGAAGTTATGATTTGCTTGAATGGTGTGTCTGTCACATCGCCGGCTGCGAATATGCCCGGATGGACTTTGTTGCTGTCAGGATAATAGGTTTCACAGCTTTTATTTGCTATTATTTGATTTTGCTTGTCCAGCTTGACCAGATTCTTTATGAAATCGACATTGGTCTCATATCCTATCTCAATAAAAATGCCATCAACATGGATTTCAGTCTCTTTATTGTTTGATACGTTCTTTACAATTATTGACTTGACAAACTTTTCTCCCCTAATTTCTGTCACGATGCTGTTCAAGACCAGTTCGACATTGCTCTTGCCTCTGACTCTTTCAACCAGATATTCAAATCCCCTGAAAGCATTTCTCCTGTGAATCAGATAAGCCTTTTTGACTGCCCTGCTTGCATAAAGTGCGGCATCTAAAGCAGTATTTCCTCCTCCCACGACTGCAATCGTTTTGCCGGCAAACATTGGCATGTCGCAGGTAGCGCAATAAGAAACACCCTTGCCAAAAAAGTCTTTCTCTCCTTTCACACCCAAGTCCCGTGGAGTCTTCCCAAAAGCAAGTATCACCGTTTTAGATTTGTATTTCTTGTCTTGAGTTTTCACTAGAAAGCTTGAATTTTCACATTCTATACCCGTGACTTCCTGAAAGACAATCTCTGCCCCAGATTCGGTCGCCTGCTCGTGAAATTTCTCCATTAGATCAAAGCCTGAGACTTCAACAAATCCAGGATAATTTTCAATCAAGGGAGGTAGTGAAGCCTGGCCTCCTATGTCTTTTGTCAGAATCAGAGTTTTCATCTCCCTTCTGGCAGCATATATTCCAGCAGTCAGACCTGCAGCTGCACCGCCCACGATTATGACATCGTATTCCATCAGTGCACCTATTTAATTTTCAAAGCTTCTTTTATCGCATTCTGGTTAAACCCGATGATTATTTTCCCATTGATTTCCAATGCCGGGACTCCCAGTTGCCCTGTCTTTTCAGCCAGTTCCATTGCGGCCTCTCGGTTTTCTGAAACGTCTATCTCTTCGAATTCTATTTTATTCTTTTTAAGAAACTGCTTGGCTATGCTGCAATAGGGACACGTAGGCGAGGTATATATTTTTACAACCATTTTTCTTTCCACCTTTAGTAATTTTCGCACATCATTTCATAGAAACTCTGCGGATGCTTGCAAGCTGGGCACTCTTTTGGCGCTTCTTTACCTTCATGCACATAACCGCAATTCCTGCATTTCCATCTTACGACCTGATCTTTCTTGAAAACTTTGTCGTTCTTAACATTCTCCAGAAGTTTTCTGTACCTTTTTTCATGATTCTCTTCTACTTCTGCGATTTCTTTAAACGAATCTGCAACGTCACTGAATCCCTCTTCCCTTGCAGTTTTTTCAAATTCTGGATATAAAGTTCCCCACTCCAATTTCTCGCCTTCAGCGGCAGCCAAAAGATTTTCAGAAGTCGTTCCGATTTTACCGGCAGGATAGGATGCTTCTATGGTCAGATCTCCGCCCTTCATATGCTTGAAGAAAACCTTTGCATGCTCTTTTTCATTTTCAGCCGTTTCTTCGAATATTGCTGCAATCTGCTCAAAACCTTCTTTCCTTGCAGCACTAGCAAAATAGGTATACCTGTTCCTAGCTTGTGACTCGCCAGCAAATGCCTTCAATAAATTCTGTTCAGTCTTACTCACCCCATCACCTCTATACTTAATAATCACAGGATGATTTAAAATTAATCCTTCAAAAGCAATTCAAACCTTAATTTGATTAAAAATAAATTAATTTATAGGTGATAAATTGCCAATAAGCACAGTTCCATATAGAAGAAAATATGCGCACACAAAATCAAGAGGTAAAGAGGTTACAGTCTCCTGCAATGTCTGCGGAAGGGAAGTCCCTAAATGGAAGACTTTCACCCAGATGAAGGGACTCAGAATAACAGACCCATTGATACTGCAGCAGGTAGACAGAAGAATGATCCACATGATGAGCAGAAGAGTTAGGCTCTGCCCTAGCTGTGCAAGATTCCAGGGAATCTCGCAACCGGGTAAAAGCGTTAGGAAAAAGCACATGTGGAAGTGAAGAGCATATTTGAGAATCTTTTTAAAAAAAATGGAGAGAATGGAGACTCTGGGTACGCTCCAAAATTTTTAATTAAAAAGCCAGGAGTCCCAGTCGAGTTCCCAAAAAAGATCGATATCAGGAATGTCAATATAATTTATCCTTTGATTGAGCCGTTTGCTTATGCAAACATCAAATGGAATCCTGATTTTAAAGAGCTCGTCTACAACCTGATAGAGCCTGAGCTGGACGAAAACGATGAAGAAATACTTAAGAACGTGTCTCAGGGGATAATCGAGCTTGTTGACGTGGAGCTGACATCGATAAGGAACCCCACTAATGCCGTAGAATATCTGGAAAAGAATTTCATCAAGGTCTTAAAGGAATTCGGATTGAAACTCACTCCAGAACAATACCCGAAGATAATGTACTACATTTACAGGGACTTCATAGGATACAATGAAATCGAGCCTTTGATGCGGGACCCGACCATAGAGGACATAAGCTGCGATGGTATTGGCACTCCTATATACATCATCCATAGGAAGTTCGGGTCTTTAAAGACAAGTATAGTTTTTCGAGATCCAGAAGTATTGAGGGAGTTTGTAGTCAAGCTTGCCGAAAGGTCTGGAAGGTATGTGAGCTATGCTGAGCCTATTCTGGATGGGACTTTGACGGACGGCTCAAGGGTTTCCGCCACCATAGCAGGTGATGTCGCTACACGAGGGCCAGTTTTCACAATCAGGAAATTTGGGGAAAAGCCATTCTCGCCGATTGAACTGGTAGAACTTGGGACAGTCTCGATAGATATATTGGCATATCTCTGGTATTTGGTGGAGCACGGGGCTTCGATGCTCCTGGTAGGTGGAACCGCGACAGGGAAGACTTCGCTCTTGAATTCAGTCTGCATGTTCATCCCGCCTGAGGCGAAAATAGTCAGCATCGAGGACACAAGAGAGATCCGCATCCCGCATGAACACTGGTCTCCCGGGCTTGCAAGAACTGGTTTTGGAATGCCGTTGAGCACTGGAGAGAAATACGGCGGCATATCCCTGTTCGACCTTTTGAAAGAATCGTTCAGGCAGAACCCCGATTATGTGATAGTAGGTGAGACGAGGGGTGCTGAAGCTTCTGTAATGTTCCAAGGGATGTCATCTGGTCACGTCTGCCTCAGCACTTTTCACGCAGGTTCGCTGGACACTCTGGTAAAAAGATTGATAACCCCGCCAATAGAGCTGGCACCAACACTCGTAGAAAGTCTGGATGTTGTCATCCTGATGATACATGCCAGGGAAAAGGGGAAGTCTGCAAGAAGGGTGAAAGAGGTAATTGAGATTGAAGCTGTGGATTCAAAAACCAACGAGGTAAGGACCAAGAAGATTTTTATGTGGAATCCTGCCAAAGACACTTTTGAAAGGGTTGAGGACAGCATCAAGCTAGGAAAATTTGCTGTAGAAATTGGAGGAAGCTTGGAAGAGGCCATGCAGGACATAGAGAACAGGAGAAGAGTTCTTGAATGGATGAAGGAAAACAAAATAAGGGATTACAAGGAAGTCGCAAAATACATAAACCTGTACTACAAGGAGCCGGAAAAGCTGCTAAAACTGATCGAAAGGCCATTTTCAGCCGAGGTCAAAATAGAGAGGCCGCATGAAAAGAAAAGTAGGTTCTCGTCAATTTTTGAGATGCTTGGATTCAAAGTCGTAAAGGAAAAATAATGTTGAGTTACAAAGGTTTGGCAACCTCATTGTTTGGAAAATTGGTTGACAAATATTCAGATGTGTTTGCTGGGGTGAAAGAGGCTCTCCCAAAAGCGAACATCAGGACTTCATTCAGAGCTTACATGAGCACAGTATTCCTTTCAGCAATAATAACTTATGTTGCAATCCTGGCTGCATCATTTATCATGGTGCAATTGCTACCACTCCCTCCAGAGTTCACCGTAATTTTTGTTGTCTTTGTCCCTTTGGCCAGCGCATTTGGAATCTTCGTGTTCCTGATTCTTTATCCGAGCCAAAGGGTGAACTCGAGAAAAAATAACATAGAAGCAAATTTGCCTTTCGTCCTCATGCACATGGGGTCAATAATGGAGTCGGGAATCCCTCCCCTTACTATTTTCAGGCTGATTGGGGAATTTCAGGAATATGGAGAAATAGCATATGAGATGAAAAGGATTGTCAGGAACATGGATCAGTTTGGCGTGGATCCTTTGAGCGCTGTCAGAGATGTGGCATTCAAGAGCCCTTCCAATGCTCTTAAGCAAGTTCTGCTTGGGATAGTTACGGCCACCGAATCGGGAGGAGACGTCAAGACATATCTGAAGAATGCCGGACAGCAGGCCCTGTTTGAATGGAGAATTAAAAGGCAGAGATTCCTCGAGCAGCTTTCCACATACGCAGAGTTCTATACAGGATTGATGATAGCTGCGCCGTTGTTCATAGTCGCCCTGCTGGCAGTCATGAATGTGATATCGCCATCGTTGGGCAGTTTCAAAATTATGGACCTGATGATGCTGAGCACCTATTTGATCATTCCATCCATGAATCTGGCATTCCTAGTGTTCTTGAGAGGGGTTGAAATTGAAATTTGAAAAAGGGTTGCTGAAAACAATCGCCATAAGTGTGGTCATCTCAATCCCAATCGTAGTGATAAATTTCTTCCTTTTCAGAGACAATCAAATCTTTTTTTCTTCGATAAACATAGTTGCCGTGCTGATTTTCGCCGGCCCCATAGCGCTAAAGAGGTACATGCAATACAAGAAAATCAAAGAAATGGAGGAGATGTTCATACTTTTCCTGAAAGATTTTGTGGAAGCCATCCGCGGTGGCATGACAATACCGAATGCGTTCAAATCTGTTTCCATCAATGACTACAAGGCGCTGAACCCGTATGTCAAAAGAATGAGTGCCCAGATGAATTGGGGAATTCCTGTGGACAAAGTTTTCATAAATTTCTCCAAATCATCAAAATCAAAGCTGATAGCCAAGATAGTCTCATCGGTGATTGAAAGCCACAGATTCGGCGGGAATCTTGCCGAAAGCTTCGATGCTTTGAGCAACACGAGCCTGGAAATAGAAAGGCTCAGGTCAGAAAGAAGCCTTTATTTGCACT
>DATEUU010000100.1:0-6207 GCA_035283025.1 archaeon
GGCTTCTGACAAAGCATCCGCAGCCAAGACCGAGCAATGCCGCTTGATTGGAGGCAAACTTCCTAGGGATTTGATGACATCCTCCCGGCTTATTTTGATCGCCTCTTCAATTGTCTTCCCTTTTGCCAGATCGGTGATGACACTGCTTGTGGCGATAGCTGCAATGCAGCCGAAAGTTTCAAATTTTATATCCTTGATTATTTCTTTTCCAGTTTTATTTTTCTCGACTTTGATGTATAGCCACATAACATCTCCGCAGATTATGTTGCCGACCTTTCCGATCCCGCTGGGATTTTCCATTTTGCCGAGGTTGTGAGGCTTCTTGAAATGCTTTATTACCAATTCCGTGTACGGTCCGTATTTCTTCATCTCATCATCTCGCCTTGAAGGGTGATATCTCCCTTAATCTCCCGACAGCCTTTGGGAGAACTTCTAAAGCATAATCGACATCTCTCTTGGTTGTCCATTTCCCCAGACTCAGCCTCAGACTGCCGTGGGCCTCCTCATGCTTCAATCCTATTGCCATCAGCACATGACTTGGCTCCAACAATTCAGATGAACATGCGGAGCCGGTGGAACCTGCTATCCCGTATGAATCCAATTGCACTATCAATGATTCGCCTTCGATAAATGCAAACCAGAAGTTTGTGTTGTTGGGCAATCTCTTTGTTGGATGTCCGTTCAAATGGGAATATTCGATTATCAAAGCTCTCTTGATCAGTCTGTCTCTTAATTTTGCCAGATCTTTTGCCTCTTTCCTCATTTCTTTTTTTCTCAGTTTGACTGCTGCAGCAAAACCGACTATATTCGGGACATTGACAGTGGAAGATCTCAATCCAAATTCATGTCCTCCTCCATGGATCAAGGGCTCTATCTTGATTCCTTTCTTTATGAAAAGTGCCCCGACGCCTTTTGGCCCGTACATCTTGTGGGCATTCGCAGTCAGCAGATCGATGTTCATCTTCTCCACGTCGATGGGGAGCTTGCCAAAACTCTGGGTCGCATCCGTGTGGAAGAGAACGCCATGGTCATGGCAGATTTTTCCTATTTCCTCTATCGGCTCTATGACCCCTATTTCATTGTTAGCGTGCATGACGGAAACTAGGATGGTTTCTTTTCTTATCGCATCCTCAACGTCTTTCGGATTGACCAAGCCGTAATTGTCAACTGGCAGATAAGTAACATTGAAACCTTGGGTTTCGAGCCACTGCGCCGGCCTCAGGACTGCATGATGCTCTATTGATGAGACAATTATGTGATTGCCTTTGCTCTTGCTTGCAAATGCTATACCTTTCAGAGCCAGGTTGTCTGATTCTGTGGCGCTCCCTGTGAAAATCACCTCGCTGGAAGACGCGTTCATGAAATTTGCAACTGTGCTTCTTGATTCCTCCAAGGAGTTTTTTGCTTCTTGACCGAACCTGTGAAGCGACATCGTGTTTCCAAATTGTTTTAGGAAGTAGGGTTTCATCTCCTCAAAGACTCTTGGGTCCAGAGGAGTTGTAGCTGCATAATCCATGTAGATTCTTCTCATCCGCTCACCCGATTAGAATATAATGGTATTTGGTATTTAAAAATATAACATTGTTATTAATTTGCTATACAAAAATTTATCCTTTCAAACCCGTTTAATATATGTGAAAGTATGGATAGCGAGATGGTATACGTTATAAGAGATGAAGCGAGGATGCATATTGCAAAATATATTCTACCTCGATTTAATCCTCGTGAAGCACTTGAATTAAAAAAGATGGCTAAAGAACTTGAAATATTGCTTAAAAGTAAACCAGTGCACCCTAAACTTTCAAGATTAATGGAAGAGAGAGAATCAAAAATAAGAAAAGCACATTCATCTCTTTGGAAATCGAGAAAAAGCAAAGGGCTTGATTACCATTCGGATGAAGATTTAAAAATATATTGTTCTGCTGTTGAAAAGGCATTTGATGAATATCTTAATTCATATGCCCCTATAAAAGCTCTGCGATAAACCTAAATTCCCCAAAACTTTTTACCAAATTTAGTTATTTTAAACTTTCTTCCACTTTACTCCAGAATCTGTATCCTCGATTACATATCCGAGCTCTCTTATCTTATTTCTTATCTCATCAGCAGTCTTCCAATCTCCTTTCTTCCTCGCGTCTTCTCTCTTCTTGATCAAATCCTCGATCTCTTTTGATATTTTTTCTTCTTTTGTAGCATCTATCAGGTTCAAACCAAGGACTTTATCAAATTTCAGCATCAGTCTGGTCACATCTCTGGCATTTTCCTTACTCATGCTATTCTCTGCAACCAGTTTGTTAATCTTATTCATGAATTCGAACACTGAAGCCACTGCGACATTGATTCCGATATCGTCGTCCATCGCTTCCTCGAATTTTTTCCCAGCTTCTTTTATCAAACTCTTTACGGCTGGATTGCTTTTTCCGTCAGGCTCTTTCAATTTTCTCACGAAATCAAACAATCCGTCGACTGTATTTTTTGCGGCTTCCAATCCCTTGAAAGTGAAGTTCAGCTGCTGCCTGTAGTGGGAAGACATCAACAGATACCGGATTGCTCTTGGATCGTACCCTTTATCTGTCAGGTCGCTCAGCGTCAGGAAATTCCCAAGGGATTTGGCCATCTTCTGTCCTTCAACTAACAAAAATTCCCCATGCATCCAATAATTTACAAATTTTTTTCCGGTGTAAGCCTCTGATTGGGCTATCTCATTCTCATGATGGGGGAAGACCAAATCTATGCCACCTGTGTGGATGTCAATTGTCTTACCCAAGTATTTCATCGAGAGAGCGGAGCATTCGATGTGCCAGCCAGGCCTGACATTTCCCCATTCCATCTTGAAGAAGATGCCATGCTTTAGCTGCTCGGTAGTAGATCTTTTCATCAAGGCGAAATCTTGCGGATTGTCTTTCTCATATTCATCCGCTTCCACAGTTGCACCAATCTTGATATGGTCCAGGTCTAGATGGGAAAGTTTTCCGTAATCTTTGAACTTTGAGATGTCATAATAAACACTTCCCATTTTCACGTACGCGTAACCTTTTTCTACCAGAGCCTTGACCATCTTCATCATGTCTTTGACATGCTCTGTGGCTCTTGGATATTTGTAGGCTTTTTTTATGTTAAGAAGCTTGAGTCCGCTGAAAAAATGTTTTTCATATTTTTGCGTGAACTCCTTGAGGGTTAATCCTTCCTTGACAGAGTCTCTTATGGTCTTGTCGTCTATGTCCGTTATGTTCATCAGGTACTTCACTTTGAATCCTTTGAACTCCAAGTAGCGCCTGATTACGTCTCCCATCAGAAAACTTCGGTAATTCCCTATGTGGGGAGGGGCGTATACGGTTGGACCGCATGTGTACATGGTGACCTCATTCTTCTTTATCGGTTTGAATTCCTCTTTCTTTCTTGTCAATGTGTTGAAAACCTTGAGCGTCATATCTTCACCATAAAAGAGCTCGGGACGGGATTTGAACCCGTAATCTTCTGCTCTGCAGGCAGACGCCTTGCCGGATTCCCGTTAAATTTAATTTCGGCCACCCGAGCATGAATATAAAATTCAGTGTTCATTTATTTAAAAACCTCCGTGCTTAAGTATCTTTCTCCTGTGTCTGGCAATATGGCGACTATAACCTTGCCTTTTCCCAGTTCCTTGGCTTTTTTCAATGCAATATGCATCACAGCTCCTGAGCTTGGACCGACAAGCAGGCCTTCTTCCTTTGCCAAATCCCTTGTGGTTTCAAATGCATCTTCATCTTTTATATTTATTTTTTCATCGACCTTTCTCCTGTCATATATACCAGGCCTGTAGGCTTCCTTCATGCTTTTCATCCCCTGAATCTTATGCCCAATGTAAGGCTCCACGCCGACAACTTTTATTTTCGGATCAAACTCTTTCATTCTTTTTCGGACACCCATCAAAGTGCCAGTAGTCCCCATAGCGACTACTACCATGTCGATTTTTCCTCCGGTCTGCTCGATAATTTCCTTTCCCGTAGTCTCATAGTGAGCCATATAATTGTCAGGATTGTTGAACTGATCTGGCAAGAAATACTTGTCCGGCTCTTTTTTAGCCATCTTGTAGGCCACTTCTATAGCTCCATCCGTGCCTTTCTCTTTTGGTGTCAAAATAAAACTGGCTCCGAAAGCTTTCAAGATTTTCTTCCTTTCCTCGCTGGCTGATTTGGACATTACAAAAATCGTCTTGTATCCTTTGACCGCAGCAACAATCGCCAATCCTATGCCAGTGTTCCCAGAAGTAGGTTCAAGAATGATTTTGCCTTTGATCAACTTACCTTCCTTCTCTGCCTGCTCGATCATGTATTTTGCTATCCTGTCCTTTATCGAGCCGCCGATATTCTGTTTCTCAAGTTTTGCAAGAACAGTCGCATCATTCTTTCCAGTAAGCCTGTTAATCCTTACAATAGGGGTGTTTCCAATTAGCTCTAAAACATTTTCAGAAATAGGTTTAGCAGCATCCTTCACAAAGGCAAACACGTCCACCCATTTGTTTCACCTTCAATTAATCAGGATATGCATATATAAAAGCTTTTTCACACCTACAGATATAGTATGAAAAATAGGATTGTTGGAATTCTGGTTATAGTAATCGCCGGCTTGATGGGTTTGATCATATATTCTTTCAACACAGCCCTAGTCATAGTCAACACGGCCTGCTCTCACGGTTCCAGCTGCCCTATGTGGGGAACCATTGAGTTCCAGACAAATCTCAGCATAGGGCTGATGATCTTCGTAGTGATAATTGGACTGTATCTCATCTTCTTCAGCAAGGAAGAGAAGATTGTCACGAAGATAAAGACTTTCAGGCAGCAAATCGAGCCAAATAAGATAACCAAAGAGAACTACAAAAAAGTGATGGGCGGTTTGAGTTCTGAGGAAAGGAATATCCTTTCAAAAATCATAGAAGCGCAGGGTTCGGTGTTCCAATCAGACTTGGTGGATGAAAAATTCAACAAGGTCAGGGTCACGAGGATCTTGGATAGGTTGGAAGGCAAGGGACTTGTAGAAAGGAAAAGGCGCGGCATGACAAACATAGTCATTCTCAAACGCTGAAACTAGTTTCAATGCATCCCATATATGGTGTTTCTTTCAATTAGAATTGATTAAAATGAAAAATTTAGATAATGAATTGGAGTGCCCGCTATATTTGATGAGTGTAAGAAGCGATGCAACCATGCAAAAATACTGCAGTCTGTGTGGAATGAATTCAAATAACGAAATAACAGTTAAAAGGAGAGATAGAAAATTCAACTTTTGCAGCTGGGAATGCAAAAACAAATTCCTAAAAGTTGGGTTTAGGAGTTTTCATTTATTTAAAAATTATAATCTGAGGCAGAAACATGGAATGCTGTGAAAAAGAAAAGATTAAACAAAAAGATAGAACCTTTTGGAAGGGCATAGTTTATGGTTTAATACCCCATGCAGGATGTATAGCTTTTATAGCATTTTCCCTGCTGGGAGCAACTAGTGCTATTTTCCTGTTTAAACCTTTACTTTTGAATTCTTATTTTTTCTATATTTTGATAGCAATCTCATTTGCTTTTGCCACTATTTCTGCAATTTTCTACTTTAGAAACAAGAAGGTGCTCAACTGCTGCAAGGGCAAGAAAGATGGAATATGGCTAAGCTTTTCTCCGGATGGTCTAAAAAAAAGAGTGGAAGTATTTGATAACACTATATGGCACAACAATCATAGCAAATCTCATCATGTTCATGGTAATTTTCCCTCTGACTGCAAATTTAACTTCAGCAAGCTTTAACACACAAAGTTATACTGGAAAAATTTCAATCTTGAATCTTCAAGTTTCTATACCATGCCCCGGGCATGCTCCATTAATTGCAGACGAACTAAAAAAGCTTAATGACATTATAGATGTCAAATTCACTTTCCCCAACTATTTTGATATTAGCTACGACTCTAGTAAGGTTTCAAGGCAAGAAATTCTCTCTTTAGATGTTTTCAAAACTTTTAATACAATTGTAGTAAATGAAATCCAAAAAACTTTATAAAATGATTTAATCAATTGATAAACATGGCTGTAGACCCTGTCTGTGGAATGGAGGTTGATGAGAAAAAAACAAAATATAAGAAAACGGTTAGTGGTAAAACTTATTATTTCTGCAACGAAAAATGCATGAAAGATTTTGAAAAAAATAAAGTTGTGGCAGGAGAGCATGAACACCATGCAGGGCATA
>DATEUU010000101.1:0-2373 GCA_035283025.1 archaeon
AATCTTTTAAGAAAATTCCTGGTGTTTCAGAATGTGTAATCCTTCAGACTGCTAGCAGGGTTGAAGTATTTACGGCAAATGATCTGGAAGAAGGAGAAGCACCAGATGTGAGGAGGAGTGAAGGAAAAAGCCTAATTATAAACAAAATCGTAGAAACTTGGATATCACTAGCAAAACTAGAAGAATATGACGTTGACCACTTTGACCAAATTCTTGAGGTGTATGAGAATGCCGATGTTTACCTTCATCTGTTAAGACTAGCATGTGGTTTGGATTCAATAGTTGTAGGAAATGAAGAAATCCTTGAGGAAATAAAAGCATCAATTTCAAGTGCAAAAATAGCTAAAACATCTGGCAGAATATTGAATAAATTGTTTGATAATTCTATACGAATTGCAACTCGTATCAGAGATTCTACTGGAATTAGTAAAGGAGCAACATCAATTGGTGACATTGCTGTCAAAATTGCAGAAGAACACGCAGGTTTAGATGGAAAGAAACGTACTCTGCTCATAGGCACAGGCGAAACAGCAGCCATGGTTGCCAAATCTCTTAATAAAAAAGGATACGCCTTTGATATTTCCAGCATGACCATTGAACGATCCACTGGGTTTTCTAAAATATTGGGTGGAAACCCAATAAAATTTGAAGATGTTTTATCAGGATTCGATAAATTTGACATAGTCTTTGTTGCAACTACGGCAGATTATTTCATAGTTACTTATGACAAAATAAGAATAGTTATGGAAAGTAAAACGAAAGGGACAATGATATTGGATGTATCAGATCCCAGAGCAGTTGATGACAAAGTCTCTACGTTTCCTGGAACTAAATTAATGTTTAGAGATCAAATTGTTGAAATGGAGGAAAGAAATTTGAGTGATAGAAAGGATAAAGTTCTTGCTGTAGAAAAAATGATTAGTAAAGAAGTTCCAATTATCGAGGCAACAATGACTGTTTCTGTACCTGTAAGCAATTCAAAGAAAGCATCAGAACAAGATAATCCATAACTGCTTGAAACTGCAAAAGCAAATTTCTTTTCCCAACTTGATCGTTCATAAAACCAATGAAACGAGATATATATACCAAGTTTTTGTAATCAAATCATGCCGAAGCTTATCTGCAGAGATTATGGTTTTGAGTGCGATTTTGTTGCCGAAGCAGACGATATTGCAAAGGTAATCGTGGCATACGGTAAACACTCTGCTGAGGAACACGGAATAGAATACTCCAAAGAAGCCTTGATGCAATTCATACTAAGAAAAGGCTGAAAAGCCAAATTTATTGCCAAAAAATTTTAAAAGTTAACCGTATGATTCGAATTTTACTTCGAAGCTCCCGTCTGACCTTTTGCTCCTTTCAGTTACAAAGCCCTTTGGTGTCAGAAAGTTCATACACCCATCGATTGTTCCCTGCCAGCCACAAATGAAAAATACTGTATTTTCTTTGGTAATCTTCTCTCCCATCAACTTCTCAAGGGGAGACATTTCACCATCCTTTGATCTTAAGAAATTTTCAACTCTGCCTGTTTGACCACTCCATGATCTGTTAAACCATTCTTCCGGTCTGCTTATACTTGCCCTGTACCTGAAATTCCATTTGTCTTTTCCTCTGTCCAGACTTTCTTCTTCAAACCTCGTTAGAAGACTCTTGTAACCAAGCTCATCAACGTAACTTGCTCCGTGTAATACTACTATCTCCCTTTTATTCCCAGTATCATGAAGATGTTGAGCATAACTCAAAAAAGGCGCAAGACCTGTTCCGCCTCCAAGACAGACTATCCTTCTGTCATCCTTTACACCTTCATGATTTTTTTCCTCAATTGTAAAAGCACCTGTTGGTTTCATCCAGTACATTTCATCGCCTTCACTTGTATAGAACAACTGGGTTGTAACACGACCAGGCAAAGGCTTTCGAACCCACCTTATGTATAATTCAAAATACTTTTTGTTTTCAGGATGCGAAGCAACTGAATATGCTCTGCGAACCATCTTATAATTTTCAGCTGTTACTGGAATACCTAGGGTAATGAATTGACCTGCTTTATAATCTGGTATAATACCATCATTTGGAACTAGACGTAAAATTACAAGATCTTCTTTGACTAATTGAACATAAGAAATAGTTGCTTTATTCTCTACGACCATTGCTGGTTGATATGGTACGCTATGGTTAAAATATCTTTATGAAATTTCTATCATGATAATTATGCAAATAGCATCTTCTAAGTGGAATTTACAAAACCAATTCTGCTTCCGTATAATAAACACATTCTAAGTTTGAAGAAAGTTCTATACAAATGAAATCAGAAATTGAAGAAATACTTTGCAAATTCTTAGCTTAACTTTAAAACTTAGCTTGACCTATTTAGCT
>DATEUU010000102.1:0-2680 GCA_035283025.1 archaeon
TCTCCACTTTCCAGTTTTATTTTTCTTCGTGCTTCCAACATCATAAACAATGCTTTCAATTTTCATTTTTTCATCCCATCATACACTTTCTGTAAGCATTTCACATTCAATTCTGCCACGTCTTTGGGGAATCTTTCGTTCACAGCTTCAACCAGACTTTTCATCGAGATTGATTTGGTGGCAGCTGCAAAAACTCCCAGGGTTGCTATATTGACAAAAGGTTTTCCAATCACTTCCAGCGCAATCTTTGCCACATCCATCTCTTTGACTTTGGCCTTAGTCTTAAGCTTAATTTTTCGACTAGTGTTTATAATAACCATGCCATTACTTTTCAAGCCTTCCAGAACATCCACATCCGTCAGTAGCGTGGGGTCTAAAACCAGCACATAATTCGGATTGTAGACATGCTCGCGTATTCTTATGAATTTGTCATCGATCCTGCAAAAAGCTGCTACAGGAGCCCCAGTCCTCTCGGTCCCGAAGAACGGGAAAGCCTGGGAGAATTTTCCATCTTTGAATGCAGCAACAGCCAGCATCTCAGCTGCAGTGACTGCTCCCTGTCCCCCTCTACCATGGATTCTAATCTCGATCATTTACTTGCCTTTCAAAATCCTTCTCAACAATTCCTCTTTTTTGTCCGTATATTCTATTTTGTTCTCTTTTATCAAATATTCCTTTTTCATGGAAATAATTTTATTTGCTTCCACATCCTCTGCGGCTACGACGCCGGGTTCGATTATGCTGTTCGGTCCAACTTTCACGCCTGGCATTATTGAAGCATTCACTCCAGCTTTACAATTATCACCCATTATTACGCCGAACTTATCGAGTCCTGTGTCAATTTTTTGGCCATTAACGTTCACTTTAACATTTTTCTCATCGAAACGGAAGTTTGCAGTGACTGCTCCAGCTCCAAAGGAGCAATTGTTAGCTATGATTGAATCGCCTATATAGTTTGTATGGAACCAGCAGTTGTCTGCAATAAAAGATTTTTTTATTTCAGTAGAATAACCAACTACACAGCAGTCTCCTATCTGAGAATAGTTCCAAATCAATACATTGGTCCCGATAACAGAATTTTTTCCTATATAGCACGGACCTTTAACAAAAGCCCCTTCAAAAATTTTTACATTATCTTCAATTATAACCTTTCCTTCTATATTCGCCTTTGGAGAAATTTTTGCAGTATTAGAAATTCTGGCTTCGGAATTGTCCAAAAAGTATTTCAATAGCTCGAATGCATGCCAGGGATATTTGAATGGAATAAAAGTCCCTGAGAATGGGATCACTTTTATCCTGCACCCATCTTCAGACATTTTGCTCATGGCCCTTTCATAAATGTCATCTTTCTCACTTCTCGTTTTTTCAAAATATTCTATTATTTTTTTTGCATCCTTGTGGTAATGCACAACAATGTTTACCATGTCACTTGGCTCATTTCCTTCACCAGGCTTTTCCACTATCTCAATCAGATCGCTCTTATCACTTACCCTCAAATACCCCCCAGGGAAATAAGAGCTTACCTTGTAGCCAAGGATTATCGAATCAACGTCTTTCTTATCCTCATCCAAAATTTTTTCATAAGCCTCAGCATCGCAATAGTCATTCGCGTTTATTACAATAATTTCTCCATCAAGAATATGCTTGGCACTTATCAAGGCGTCAGCCATACCTTTTGGCTCTTTCTGCACCGCGAACTCTATTTTTATTTTCAAATTTTTGAAATAATTTTTTATTTTATCCTCGTTGATGGGGTTGCACACCACGATAAAATCTTTTATTCCAACTTTTAGCATGGTTTCAATCTGATGCTCCAAGAGAGTCTTCCCAAGGAATTTTAGCAAGAACTTATCCTCGGTGATTGGATACATTCTCTTTCCGATTCCACCGCAAAGAATAACCCCTTTGATTTTCTCACCTTGGTATTTTCTTTATTATTTTGTCTGCTATTTTTTTGAGTTTCTCAAAGCCCCCTTTGGTTTTGCTCTCATAGCAGATCATTATCTTTGCTTCTGTATTCGCTGGCCTGAATAAAATCCAGCCATCATCCAAAAGAACTTTGACACCCTCTAAGGTATCAATTTTGTATCCTTCCTTTCCAAATTCAGATTCGATACTTTTTATGAATGGGAATTTTTCCGACTCTTTTATGTCAAATCTATTGCTTTCAGTAATCAATGAAAAGTACTTTGGAAACTCCTTTTCATATTCAGAGATTTTCTTATTTGATTTTGTCAAGTACTCAATTAATTTCAAGCTTGCAAAAAGGGCATCGTCAGCTCCATGAGTGCCTTTGAAGTAATAATGGCCAGACAGTTCTCCGGCAACAGCAGCATCTTCCTCTAACATTTTTTGTGAGATGAATGAATGCCCTACCCTGCAAGTCATAGGAACACCGCCATCCCTTCTGATCACATCTTCGATAGCTTTTGAGTCGATAGCTGTATATATGACTTTCGACCTCGGACTTTCGGATAAAGCGCCAGCAATAAGAACAGAAAAAACAACTCCAACATAAACTATTTTCCCATTCTCATCAACAACGGCTAAACGGTCGCCATCGCCATCATATGCAAATCCAAGATTAGATTTCGTCTCTATAACTTTTTTTTGCAAACTTTTCAAGCCTTCCAGTTTTGACGTGTCTGGATCATGATTTGGAAAATTACCATCCGGCTTG
>DATEUU010000103.1:0-4141 GCA_035283025.1 archaeon
GATCGAGGAGCAAATCCCAAATTCAGTAGTTATTGTTGACAAGCATGCAGGTCCGACCTCCCAGCAGGTCACCATCTGGCTGAAAGAGATACTTAATGTCAGGATTGCTGGGCATTCCGGTACTTTGGACCCAAACGTCACAGGAGTTCTGCCGATAGCCATTGAAAATTCAGTGAAAGCCATGCCAGTCCTTATGGGGTTGGACAAAGAATATGTCGGGATGATGCACGTCCACAAGGAGATAGACGAAAAACTGCTGAGAAATGCTGTCTTGAAGTTCATCGGCAAGATAGTCCAGATCCCACCGGTAAAATCAGCGGTCTCAAGAAGGCCGAGGGAGAGGGAAATCCACTTCTTCGATATCCTGGAGGTGGAGGGAAAAAACGTTCTCTTCGTCGTTGGATGCCAGGCGGGCACATACATACGGAAGTTGATTTCTGATTTGGGGAAAACCATGGGGACAGGCGCCCATCTGTCTGAATTGAGGAGAACCGGGGTTGGAAATTTCACCGAAGACCAGTCCCACAGCCTATTGGAGATAAAAGATGCTTATGAATCCTGGAAAAAAGGTGATGAAAAGCAGTTGAGAGAAATTCTCATCCCAGTCGAGCGTGCAATCCTGCATGTTAAAAGGGTCTTCGTCAAGGATTCTGCCATAGATTCGATCTGCCACGGATCTCCTGTCTTCGCCTCAGGCCTTTCAAAAATCCAAGAGAAGATTGAAAAAGGGGAAAAAGTGGCAGTCTACAGTCTGAAAGGGGAGCTAGTTGCTCTTGGGTTTTCCAAAATGATTAGCAAGGAAATGTTTCAAAGTGATTCTGGGGTGGCCGTCAGAACTGACAGAGTCTTTATGAAAAGGGGAACGTATCCTGATTTTAGGGCGGTTCAGATTCAAAAGCAGAAGAGCTCGCCTTGACAAATTCTCAAGGAATCTGTTGTGGACATGCTTGGCATAGTTTTCGTAGCCAGAAATGAAAGAGTTGTGCACATCGTCTCTCATCTTGCCGGTAAAAGATTCTATGAATGAGATGATATCGCAGTATTTCTCAAAATCGGAAGGCTCTAATTCAAAAGTCTCCAGGTCAGTCCTGTAGATTTTCCCGTCTTTGAAAATGTAGTTCTGAGGCCTGTTGTCAAAAAAGGCAAAGCCAAGAGAGTGAAGCTGGCCTGTCATTTTCCCAACCTGATAGGCAATGTCCTCCATTTCTTTTTTTTCTGAATCCCTTATCACATTGTAGAGGTTGATCACGTCTATGAATTCCTCTGCGATATAGGAATCGTCGAATGAGAATGTCAAAACTTTTGGGACAGCAATGCCAATTTCATCCAGCTTCTCATGTCCCAGAATCTCCCTCAGTATCCGGTCTTCTTTTGACAAAAACGAGATCCTTGGTTTGAGGAAGAGCAGGGAAAAAGTGCTCTTGGAAAAATCGATGAAGATTGGTTTGAATCTATCAGGATAGTTCTTAATCACGGCAGGAACTCCATCTATCTCAGAGAAAGTGATGTTTCTTGTGAAACCGCCTGTAAGATTCGGCTTTTCATTGGAGTTGGTATTTGCGTTATTCATCTATTAGATAGATGCATCTAAGTTTTATAAGCTTTAAATTTATAAACCCAATTTGATAAAGTGAATATATGTCTGTGCCAAAAGACCTGATGGAAATCTTGGCATGCCCGAAATGCAAGGGCGATGTCAGAGAGAATAGCATGTTCATCGTTTGCAGCAGTTGCAAGCTTGCTTATCCTGTTCTTGATCAGGATGTTCCGGACATGCTTATCGAGGACGCATGGGAACTGGAGAAAGCAAAAAAATCTAGGTTCAAGCACAATCTCAAACTGTAGGTGAAAAAATGAATATAAGCGATGTGAAAAGAGGAATGAGCAATATCAGCTTGAAGGCAAAAGTGATTGATATTTCTGAGCCAAGGGAAGTTAACACAAGATTCGGAGTGAGGAATGTTGCAGATGCCACCTTGGAGGACGAGACAGGCCAGATCAGCCTGAGCTTGTGGCAGGAACAGATAGAAAGAGTGAAAGTCGGAAACACAGTCAATCTGTCAGGGGCTTTCGTGACTGAGTTCAGAGGAAAGCTTCAGTTGAGCATTCCGAAAAGCGGAAAGATGGAAATAGAGGAATAGATTTTTTAATTCATTCCTTTCTTTTATGGAAAAACTTAAATTCTTCTTATAATATTAAATCAAAATATTATTTGCCGAGGGTTTGACTCAAGCTCTGATTTGATGATGAGAACTGCCGAGGTCGCATAATCAGGTATTGCGCATGGCTTGAGTATGAGTCGAGACACCATGTGGAGCTCTGCTCCGTCTGGGTTCAAATCCCAGCCTCGGCGTAAGGATTTAAATCTTTTAACTACTCTCTTATTTTTAGTGATAGAATGAAAGTGAATGTAGGACACACACCCGATATTGCCAGAGTCAACAATACACCTTATCACCAAGAGATATTAGATTATCTTAAAGAGTTTGATAATGCGATTGAAAGGGTTAATATTCTGGAATTGGCTGGTTATCTAGAAATGAGAGTTATATTTTCAGAAAAGAAACACGAAGATTGTTATAAAGCTATGAAAAGTTTGGTTGAAAAGGCAAAAATGATGGCTTCTAAATATGATTTAAAACTCAAATTTGTACCTTTAAACTGGTACGATGAAGGGAGATTGCAAATAGGTCCGGTATTACATGTGGGGAAAGTTCATTGTGTGTTTATGCCTCCTGAAAGTGGCTCTCCTTATATATTTAGGCCACGTGATCATGAAAAACTTTTAAAAAAATATAATCTTCCTACAGAAGAGAGTGTTATCTTAAAAGATTAATCTTATTATGGGTTCAAATCCCAGACTCATCACAAGGTTTAAATACTTTACAAAACATCTTAATTAAAACGAAAAGTACAAAGTGCGTGACAAATAGCGTTAGACTGATGTTCTAATTCTATTGCTTTTGTGACTTTTAAAAAAATAAGAGAGGATGTATTATGAAATTTGAAGAAATGAATATTGAGAAGAGTGTATTAGATTCTTTGAGTTCCATCGGTTACGAACAACCGACGAGGATTCAGATAGAGACTATACCACTTATAAAACAGGGCCATGATGTGATTGGCCAGTCCGAGACAGGCTCGGGGAAGACAGCAGCGTTTGGAATACCTTTGATTGAGAAGATAGTCAAGGGCAAGAAAATCCAAGCTCTGGTTCTAGCTCCAACAAGAGAGCTTGCACTGCAGATAGCAGGCGAGTTCGAGAAGTTCTCGAAATTCAAGGGGCTCTACATACAGACAATATACGGCGGAGTCTCGATGGAGCCGCAAGTTAGCGGGCTGAGAAGGGCCGAGATTGTCGTAGGTACTCCAGGCAGGGTCCTGGACCACATGAGACGAGGAACTTTGGATTCGAGAAGCATCAAGACTTTCGTCCTGGACGAAGCTGATAAGATGATAGACATGGGTTTCGTAGAGGACATCGAAGATATTGAAAGGAACATACCGGAAGACAGGCAGACATTGCTTTTCAGCGCGACAATGCCAGACAGTTTGATAAAAATCAGGGACAGATTCACGAGAAATCCAAAGAAAGTCAAGACAAGGACAACGGTGAGGGAGGATGTGCTGAAACAGTTCTATTGCGATGTAGATTACACTGCGAAATTCTCGCTTCTTGTCCATCTGATTCAGCAGGAGAACCCGACTTTAGCCATAATATTCTGCAATTCTAGGAACGACGCAAGTTCTGTTGCCAGAAACCTTCAGTACAATAACATAAACGCCACAGAGCTTCACGGTGGTCTATCTCAACAGAGGAGAGAGGAAGTGATGGAGAAGTTCCATGAAGGAGTGACAAGAATCTTGGTCGCAACTGACGTTGCTGCGAGAGGATTGGACATAAAGAGCGTGACCCACATATTCAACTACAGCATACCGAGGAATGCAGAGGAATACACGAACAGGATAGGCAGGACAGCAAGGGCGGGGGAATCGGGAAAAGCCATATCTCTTTTGAGCAGGGACGATCACGATTCGTTCAGAAGAGTGCTACGCAGCTTTTCTTATGACATAGAGAAGATGGAAGTTTCGGATTTCAGGATTCTGCCTTTTAGAAAGCACGAATCGTATGAAAGAAGAG
>DATEUU010000104.1:0-4638 GCA_035283025.1 archaeon
GAAACTAGTTCTTCTTATTAAGAACTTTCAGATAACTACATTATCACCACAGTGGAGATTACTTAAAGGAGGGATGCAGAAAAATGAAACTGAGGAACAGGCTCTTAGAAGAGAATGCTATGAGGAGCTTGGCTTAGAAGACTTGAAAATTCTTGGTAAGATTCGTAACGTTCGCTTTTATACTGGTGATGTCGAGCATTTTACTGCAAGTTATCGCGTAAGGGCAGATTCAAGAAAGCCAATTAGATATAATTCAAGAGAAGTTGCAGGCTATCATTGGTTCAAACTTAGAGATTCCATCAGAAAATTGTCTATAAAAGACGAAATAGCGGATGTTAAAACCCTATCGTACCTCTAATTATTCCAAATCAATTTACCACTGATGTGAGTTCCAAATCTAAATCAACACTCTTTCTCTATTTCACTCTCATGAAGGAGCTGGAAGAAGAACTCTTCGGGGGTGAATTTGTTGGGCTTGAAAAAATTCCTTAAGGAATATAACAGCTTGATCCCCATAGTTGGCGGGACTATAATAGCCGGCGCTGTGGGCATTGCTGCATATACTATTGGCTTCGCCCAGGACATCTCAAAAGAGATCCAATACATTTCCAACACAAAAGACGTCTTGGGTGGGATCTGGGCTCTATATGAAACCGCGAGTTCTGTCTGCGGGAAATATGTGATTCCTGGTTTTGTAGCGGGTCAAGCTTTGACTTACAAACTCAAGAAAACGATAATTTCTGTCTTCAGATAAAAAGGAGGTGAAAATTATGGGGCTGACAGACACACTGAAAAGACCTGAAGTGGCATTTCTGCTAGGGATGCCTGTAGGATATGTTGTGATCGACTATGGAAAAAAGAAACTGGGTTCATGCATGAAAGATGTGGGGCAGGAGATTGGAAAGAATATTGCAGTTGCAATGAAAGCCCAGGCAGGAATTGAACCCTATCAGCAGCTGGAGAAAAAACTTGATAATTTGCTTCTCGAATTAGCTGAGATCAAGAAGAAAGTTTACCAAGGTGGTTGAAATGAGTGAACTGGAAGAAATTTTAAAGAATCCAAAGTCACTGGCATTCCTGGTGTACAAGGCGGTAGAAGGTGTGACGAATGCTGCGGAAGAAATCAAGCAAGGGAAAAGTACCGGATACGAAAAAAACTTTTCCAAAGATTTCATGGAGAATGCTTTCGAACATCTGGTTAAAAAATACACAGAAGGCTCGATCAAAAAGAAAATTCTGCTCAATGCAGTGATGTCGCTGCCCTGGTCGGAAACACTTAAGATTGCATATGACATACTACTGTGCTTGGGAAAAAACGATGACGGCAGCTACAGGAACACTAAAGACACACTGCTCGGCAGCCTTCAAAAATATCTTGGTGAATAGATGGAATACCTGGCAGAGCTGATAAACCTTGAGAACGAGTGGAGGGGTATAAAAATATCTGGAGGCGAATATGCAAAGGCTATAATCGTAACCCCTGAATCAAAAGAAAGGAAGAGAAGTGAAATCATCTCTTTCAGGGACAGGTTGATGAAATCTAATCTCATTGGCGAGGAGAAAGAAAGAAGGCTGAGAGAGATAAGAGAAAATCTCAGTTATTTGGAAGAGAGCACCAGTGAGAGTGCATTAAAGAGATCGGATGACAGCCAGCTCCTTACAGGAATACTGATAGGCGGATTGGTTGCAGTTCTTGGGATGTATCTGATGGATCAGATGAAGAACTACGTCAAAGAGGGCATCTCGGAGGGTGTGCTGAATGGGATTTATTCTGAGCTGCAAAAGCAACAGATTTAAACCTGGCTTATAAAAAGGTAATTGTTATGGAAAGGAAAGAAATTTTGGAAACCTTGAAGAAGTTTGGACTGAGTGATTACGAGTCCAAAACTTACACTGCTCTAGTTCTCAAGGGCCCTTCAAAAGCGGGTGACATATGCAGAGAGGCCGACGTGCCCCAATCAAAGATTTATGAGACATTGGAGTACTTGATGAGCAAGCAGCTTGTGGAAGTTTTCGAGGGCAGGCCGAAAGAATTCAAGGCGGTTCCTCCTGACATCGTGCTAAAAGGCTTGGTGGAAAGAAGAGAGACTGATCTCAAAGCCCTTAAAGGCATGGCGTCATCGATAATCGGCATATTGAAACCGGTCGAGCAGGAGAACATGATAGAAGGCATTTGGACTCAAAAAGGTGAGAAATCAAAAGAGGTCTTGGACAGGCTTTCAGGCATGCTGGAAAAATGCCAGAGCTACGCCTATGATATCACAAGAGATTTTTCTTATTCGTCAAGGTATAGGGAAACTATTAAGTCTTGCTTGAAAAGGAAAGTGAAGATAATGACAATCTGCATCGGCGGAATAAATGAAAACAATTACCTAAACGCAAAATGGTACGATTCGCACAACCTGCCGATAAAATCTTTCGAGACAAATATCCATCCAAGAATATTGGTCATAGATGGAAAGGAAGTTTCAATAAGGCTGGACAATAACCCGCTCAAGAGCAGGTTCACATTCCAGTCCATTTGGTCTCAGGACCCATCTCTTGTAAAAGTTTTTGACAACTATATGAAAAGCCTTTGGAATTCTTCGAGGCCGATAGATTTCAAGAAGATACCAGTTCCAAAAATGGATGCAGCATTAAATTCTTGAAATCACTCTTGTCTTTCCTTTTATCCCTCTTTTTCTCTCATGGGCCTTAATCAAACCGATTTCTGCCAGATGATTCACAAAATCTCTGAACGCTCTTTCGCTTACAGGTATCTGAGCTCTTTTTGAGTATTCATCGTAAAGTTCTCCTGAAAAGATTTTATTTTTCTCGTTCAGAATGTCAAGGATCATCTTTTCGTCCTCGTTCACCCTCTCTTTTAGGATTTGGGGCTTTGCGGGTTTGACTGTAATCAAAATTTCTTTTATGTGCTCAACTTTCAACTTTTTTGAATTCCTTTTCTCAGCGGTTTTTCCAGCCTTCAGCAGGCATTCCAAGCCGACTCTGACGTCCCCACCATTCTGCAGGGCATGATTAGCAGCCAAGAGTATCACCCCATCTTCTATAGAAAAGAATGAAAGCCTGGCTCTTTGTTGCAGGATATCCTTCAATTCTTCTAGCGAGTAGGAATTGAACTCAAGCTCTTCTATGCTTAGGCTGCTCTTTATTCTCGGATCAATATTTGCGAAAATGTAAGGGTTGTTTGAGACGAAAACCAAGCCAATAGGGTTGTCTACATATTGATTGATTCTTAGCAGGTCGTACAGGGCTTCCTCATCATTGAAAATAAGCTGATCAACTTCGTCCAGACAGACTACCAACCCTTTTTTATTTTTCCTGCAGCATTCAATCAGCTTTTCCAATATCTCGTCCTTGCCTATGCCCCGCCTTTGGACAAAAACACCCAGGTCAATTACAATTTTTGAAAGAATCGAGTGGGCAGTCTTGTAGTCCCAGCAGTTTATGTAAAAGGTTTTTATTCCAGAATATTCCTCAAATTCGCGAAAAACAAATTTTGCCACTGCTGTCTTGCCAACGCCAGGAGAGCCAAACAGGAAAGTGTTCTGAGGTTTTCTCCCCTTCGATGCCGGGAGCAGATTGTCCGCCAGTCGTTTTATCTTATCCTCCCTGTGCGGTAAAATTTCTGGCAAATAATCGGGCAGCAAAGCGTCTTCATTCTTGAAAACAGACTCTTCTGTCATCACTAATAATTATCTCAATCTAAATAAATTTGTCTATCCGCTGAGGGAGCCTTTCAGCTTCTTGATTATCTCATCTTTGCCCACTTCTAGGATATAAGCCCCCAGTCTGGGCCCTCTTTCAGATTTCAAGATTATTTTGTATAGGAGGCTGAAAAACTCTTTCGGCTGGATTCCATTGCTTTTTGCAATCTCAAAAATTCTTGTTTGCAATATCTCTCCATCTTTCTCGGTTTTTATGGATGCGATCAACTCTTCTATGGCTTTGCTCTCTTCTTTGGAAATGGAGACTTCTTCCTGCTCCGCTTTGTAGAAATCCTTAAGCCAATTTTTAGCAAAATCCAATCTTTCTCTGACGGCATTCCTTATTTCTTCCGAGTCCTTTTCAATCAGTCCGAAGTCCTTCAATTTTTTCACTACAAATTCAACCTGGCCTTCTCCCGGCAGTATTCTCGCAATCTCCAGCATGGTGTTATATGCAACATTCAGCGATGGCTTTTCAGGCGGTTTAAGGAAATTGGCATATTCGAATAGTCTTTTAGAGTTTGTCAGTTCCCTCACGTCTGTTATTTCCTCTAATCCAAAAAATACATTCTCCAGTTTGTCCAATTCGTCCATATACTTTGGTATATCCGTGATGTCGAGCTCTCTTGTCCCTTCGAATCTCTTGAGCATCAGAAGAATCAGGCTCTTTGGAGTTCCGTAATTGAACCAAACCTGCGGAGTGAAAACATTTCCGAAAGATTTGGCGATTTTCTTCCCACCTTTGTCCAAGAACATCTCATAAAAAATGTGAAGTGGCGGTTCGAATCCCAAAACTTCCTTAGAGATTGCATCATTCACTTTTACCGAATCTAATATATCCTTGCCGCAAGCCTCAAAAACTATTTGTAATGCCGACCAACGCATCGCGAACTCCACCTTCCAGCTCATCTTTCCATTCCCGTTAAGGTAA
>DATEUU010000105.1:0-7447 GCA_035283025.1 archaeon
CGGCAGAAAACTTTTTCAAATTCAAAAAAATAGCTATGGGATTTCTGGAAAAGGTTTCTGGGGAGTTTTTCTTTGAAAAAGAATTCAAGGCCATAAGTGAGAACGAGCTGATTCAGATACAGATGAAAAGGAGGACAGAGCTTCTGGCAGTTAAATTTGCTCCACCTTCTGTAGTTCCTGACATACTTTGGCCTCAGCTAAGGAGGCTTTCAGAAAGGCTCCAGGATATTTTGGAGGAAGTCAAATACGAATTCAAAGTTCTTAGGAGAGGGGAATATACGAATGAGAAGGATTTGGCTGTGGTTCTGCTTGAGATGGAAATATCCAAGCTGCCTGCTATCCAAAAAAGGGTTGGCCCAAAAGTTTCGGATTTTGACGATTCCAAAAGATTCATTGAAAAATATAAGAGCCAGGCTTTGGCCGGTCCATTCGTTGAAGACGATCACTGGGCTGTCGAGGTCAACAGAAAATTCTTGACTGCTAGGGACAAGCTGATCGACAGCCTGAACAAGGATGCGAAAATACTCAAGGCAAAAGGCATACCAAATTTTGTTGCGGATCAGATAGCAAAAGGGTTTGAAGTGATATACGATAATGAAAAATTCATGCAATTAATCAGGCAGGACAACAGCTTTGGAACATTTTTGAGAAGATATTTTGAGAAAGAGAGCCTAGTTTGAAAAGTTATCTTTTTTGCATCCCTAATTCTATTTATGATAGAAATAACCTTTTTGGGCACGGTCTCGGGGATACCGAGCAAGAATAGAAACCATCCAGCCATAGCCCTGGAATATTTTGGAGAAGAAAAAGATACTTTGCTTTTCGACTGTGGAGAAGGGACCCAGAAGCAATTGATGATAGCTGGGATCAGCTTCATGAAAATCGATAAAATATTCATTTCTCACTGGCACGCCGACCATTTTGCAGGTTTGATCCCTCTGATTCAGACCATGAATCTGGAAAAGAGAACAAAAGAGCTCAAGATTTTTGCACCTGAAGCGGAGAAATTCGTTTCAAACATTTTGAGCCTAGGATATTTCGGCTGCAGGTTCCCAATTACTGCCATAAACCTACCGTATGAAGGGGATAGACTCAAATTGATCGATGAGGCCCAGGAATACGAAATCTTATCCATACCTGTCTTCCACTCAGTCCCAACAGTGGCATTCGCCTTCAAGGAAAAGGACAGATGGGGGATTGACTTGGAAAAATTGAAGAAGCTCGGGCTCAAAAGAGGATATTGGCTGAAGAAACTCAAGAGACTTGGGAAGGCAGCGTACAAAGGGAAAGAAGTAAGCATAGAACAGGTTGCCAATCTGAAGCCTGGACTGAAAGTCGTTTATTCTGGAGACACGAAGCCGTGCGACAACATGGTGAAAATTTCTGAAAATTCCGATTTGCTAATCCACGACGGTACCTTCCTTGAGGAGGAAGAGGGGAAGTCTCATGCAGATGTCAAAGAGGCGGCCAAAATCGCCAAAAAATCAAATGTCAAAGAGCTGATACTGACCCACGTGAGCAGAAGATACACCTCACCAAAGGAATTAGAGGACGAGGCAAAGAAAATTTTTGAAAACACAAGAGTTGCGCATGATTTTATGAAAGTCAAATTGAAAGACTAGATTAAATCTAAATCTTTTACTGTACTCCAATTGTTCTCATCAAGAACCACTATTTTATCCTCGCCGATTATGTAAAGGTAGTCATCGATATAGACCGCTCTCTTCGCGCTAATGTCACTGACCGCCTTTTTCAATTCCAGATTGTTGTTCTCGTATGAGAAGACATAGCCGCCTATGCTGCCTGGTAAGAAGAAAACCTCATGCTTGTCATCCAGCAAGAATGCATGATGGGTGTTCAAAATTTCAGACCAATATTCGCTCAAGGAATAGTGGTCAACCTCCTGAGGGTTTTCTGCGGAGCTGACGTCAAATAGTGATATTTTTACATTCTGGTCTTCTTTCCCAATTCCCAAGATTTTGTCTTTGGTTATCGGATGCAGATATGAGGAATATCCCGGTATCTTAAGCTCGCCTTTGAGCTCTGGGTTTGCTGGGTTGGAGAGGTCCAAAACGAAGAATGGGTCCACTTGCTTGAAAGTTACGACATACCCCTTGTCCTGTAGGAATCTTACAGAGTAAATCCTTTCACCCAAACCAAGATCCAGAACAGAGCCTATTATCTTCAGATTTCCGTCAAGGACGTAGACATCATTTGCACTTTTTCCACTCCATTCGCCAATCGTGGTTGCAACTCTCAAGTTCCCCTGATATTCGTCAAGCGAAAATTGGTTTAGAAGCGAGCCAGGAGCGCTTCCCACGCCTAGTACTTCAAGGCTCAAACTCATCTTCACTATCCCGGTTTTCATCAAATCCCTGTTGTGCTCTTCAGAGTAGTCTTGCATCCTGTTTTGCAATTCATTTTCAAATTTCATCCTATCGTCACTGCTCAGAGAGCTTTCATAGCGTTGGATTATAATCATGATCTCATTTACCTTGGACTGAGTGCTTATGTCGTAACTGCTTAACTTTTCTATTTGATTCAACACATAGGAAGGAACCAAATCCGCGCCTCTTTCTTTAAAGAAATCATAGATCATTTTCGAGTAATCCTCATTGTAAGTGTAAGTCAGATAGATTGCATTTTCCGACATGTAGATGAGCGAAGAACCTGAAGAACCCACAAAAGAGGCAGTTCTTTCTATGCTCCCAGAATTCGGATTCAGGACAATAGCATTGTATATGATGTCTGCAGGTATGTAATCAATGGGATGATATATCATAGGGCATCCTATCTCTATCGATACGCCATCTTTTGTTAAAGGAACTATTGGACAAGGATGATAATAGTCAATGTAGTTTCCAGTTATCAGATAAATCTTGTCTCCGTATAATCTTGCACCAACAATGCTCCCGTTCAACTCTATCTTCCATTCCTCCTCTGGGGATTTCGGATCGGACACGTCATATCCGTAGATTTCATTTCCAGAAAAAACCACCAAAATCTTTTCATGCAAAAGCAAATCACCAGTCTTCTCAATTTCATCATCAATTTTTAGATCTTCTGGGGGAAATGCGTTTATCAGCTTTATCCCTCCCGAATAGTATGGTGGCATTATCTGAGATTCAAGTATAGCAGGTCCCCACCAATCCCTGTACCCGTATGAGGAAAAGTAAATTTCTTTCTCATCTGTCTTAACGATGTCAGGCTCATCGATTCCTGCAACCTGCACATTGGTGGTCGAAACCCTTGAGGATACATCCAGACCAGCTCCCTCGATTGAAGGTGCCGCTGCTTGTTCGGCCATAGTCTTTGTTGCAGCACTGAAAACCCCACCGCTCAAATATCCAGACGATTCTGAAGATTCAGTCAGGTAGGACTTGAATTCTTGCTCTGAGGAGAATCTCTTGATCTGTCCAGTCTCAGGCTGGACTATGTCTTGGCTAGGGGGGAGCAAATAGGCGAAAGCCCCAATTGCTATGATCAAGATAAGTAGCATTGCTATATTCAAAAATTTCATAAATATCCTTAGGTCATATATTTACTTAAGGAATTGGTTTTTGTCAGGTGGGCGCCTAATAATTTTTGCCGTCCCTACGATTCAGAATCCTACCTTTCTTGGACGAGGCGGATTCAGGAGCCGCATTGAAAACCCTGAAAAACAACTCAATCTCCTCTTTTTCCTCAGGGTTTAGGGACAAGTACCCCCTTCCTGCTAGTACAAATCCACCTCGCTGCTCAACAAGTTTCTCATATTCCGTCTGTTCCGAATGCTTATCGTCCTTCATCCCGAAGAGCGATTTCCATCTCACCTTCTCTTCAGGCGGCCTCTTCACACTCAGCTTGTGTAATGCGAAGACGTCTTTGAATCCTCCGGCATATTCTCCCTTTCTGAAATGCTCGATCATGTCCTTGGCCAAAAAACTGGGATCTTTGTATAAGTCTAAAGAAGTCGGGTTGTCAAGGCTCACAAGTGCATAAATCTCGGTGCCATCCCTCTGAAGCAGTTTCCCGGCAAAATAGCGCAGTCCAGATTTGTTTCTGACCAATGTGCTATCATCATCTTGTACCATGTATTTAATCAGGTCCGGAAAGAGATTTAAATGAATCGGATGGCCTGCTTAATTTGACCCATGGGAAAGTTACGCAGAGGTTAAATATTTGGCCCAAAATTAAGTGCCCCTATCGGGATTTGAACCCGAACCAGAAGCTGTTTGCCATGGGCCGCAAGCTTCCGTGCTATCCAAGTTGCACCATAGGGGCAATAGCAACCTATAAAAATTACTATTCCTAAGTTAAATAATCTAAAAGGCGAGAAAATGCAATTGAAATGCAGCACCTGCGGAACAGATGTTTTAGCTAAAGACAATTTTGTAGAGATGAAATGCCCAAGTTGCGGGAATGAGACCATTGTCAGATGCTCTACTTGCAAGTTCCTTAGCAACAAGTACATCTGCTCTTCTTGCAAATTCACAGGGCCGTGACACCTTGGCAGACGTGATTGTCACTTTCAAGATAATGCCTAAAGGTGTTGAAGTCAATCTAGACAATCTGGAAGAGCAAGTGAAATCGATAATTAAGCCTGAAAGAATCCAGAGGGAGCCCGTCGCTTTTGGCATTGTCGCTTTGAATGCAACAAAACTGATACCTGAGGTCGAAGGCGAGCTAGAGAAAGTAGAAAACAAGATAAAATCAATAGACGGGGTCGGGGGAGTGGAAATAACCGAAATTTCAAGAAGTCTGTAGGCCAAAAATCTTTTTAATATAAAAAAATTCATCTATTAATTGAGAGAATGAAAAGAAATCTTAAAATAATGCTGTTCTGGATTGCCGGTGCCCTATTGATCATGGTCGGCTCAATGATTGCTGGGAGGGTCCAGAAGGGATTGGGTGTCAGCGATTCCGCATTCTTGCTGGCATTGCTCGTCTCATTCGTCTTATTCTTGCTTGGAGGCCTGCTTTGGATATCGGTGGCAATTGCAACCAAGGTTGTAAGAGACGAGGAATAGATTTAAATACATTTAAGAACAACAGACTTTAAAGTTGGTTCAATGGCAGACGAATCAAAAGACAAAAAAGCGGTTAAAATCACATTGCCACATTTGGGTTGGAAACATCTTAGTATAGCCCTTATCGTTGCTTTGGCAGTGAGCCTTTATATTGTTTTCACTAAAGAAAGCATTCCTATCACTGGAATGTTCGTAGCTTTGACTCCTCAAGAGGCAGCCAATAAGGCAATAGCATGGATTTCTGATTACTACGCATCAAATGGACAGACTGTCAGCGTAACATTAGTTAATGCGACCGAAACAATTGGCGTTTATGAATTTGTAGCAGAGATTTCTTCGTCTCAGGGTAGTGCCCAGTCAACATTTTATGTCTCGAAAGACGGGAAGCTGTTTCTGCCGAATGTAATTGATATAACAGAGGAAATAGGGCAGCCGGAAGCTGAGCAGCAGCAAGTACAAACTATCGGCAATTTTCTAATAAGTGGAGATGAGATTTGTATAGAGAACAATAAACCAATTATATACTTTTTTGGCAGTAACTCGTGCCCTCATTGCAAGTGGGAACATCCTATAATTAGCAATGTAACAAGTGAATTTGAAGGCTATATTTCCTACCATGACAATATGGACACAGAAACAGATAGTGAAGTATTTTATAGATACAGTACAGGAGGCGTACCTACACTTGTTTTTGGATGTAAATATTACAGGCAAGGCTCTGGTGAATCAATCGGTCTAGAACAAGAAACTAAAGTTCTGACAGCGTTAATATGCAAGTTAACTGAAGGAAAGCCGAGCGACATATGCAGTCAAGTTCAAGATTTAATTTCACAAATTCAATAGGCAGTAAATATGACAACAACAATAAAGATGTCTAAAAAAGTTTTTGCTATCGCTTTGGTTGCAGCGATTTCAATATCGTTAGTTGGCATTGGGATTTCAGGAATGCTTGTTAAAGTCCAGCCAAATGTAGGAGAAGTGAAAGTGGTTGCAGAGACCATAGGCGGCTTCAAGGTTACTGATCAGGAAATCTGCAAAGAAAATGGAAAGCCAATCGTTTACTTTTTTGGCAGTGATTCTTGCCCTCACTGCAGATGGGAGCATCCCATAATATCTGACGTAGCAAGTCAGTTCTCAGATTATATCTCATTCCGCGATGGCATGAACAATCAGGATTATATGAGCGTCTACCAGAAGTATGGCAATATAAATTCAGGATATGTTCCCTTCCTGATTGCAGGATGCAAATATGCCAGATTGGGCAGCGGAGAGCAATACGACGAACAGCAAGAAAGGCAATATCTGACTGCTGTTTTCTGCAAGC
The DNA here is from genome assembly GCA_035283025.1 of archaeon. Taxonomy (GTDB): domain Archaea; phylum Aenigmatarchaeota; class Aenigmatarchaeia; order CG10238-14; family SCSR01; genus DATEUU01. The sequence continues at coordinate 6,334 of DATEUU010000105.1, forward strand.
TCATCAACGGCTCTTCAGATTTGTGCAAGAGTCCAGAAATAGCAGATCTGATGTCTCAGATGCCTTAGAAATTTAAATTATGCCGCTTCCTACAAAGAGCCTGTACCTGTCATGCTCTTCCAATTCATTGATTATTCTTCTTATGATTATCCTCTTAGGATCCGGGAGCATCTTAACCCTTTCCTGCAATTCTTGGAAGGTCTCAAAAGGCTTCTTCTTCCTCTCGCCTATCAAATCCCAAAGATGTTTTTTGCCAATTCCTGGCAGCAATTCTAGGCTGTGCAAGCGAGTCGTAATCGGACTGGCAACATTGAAGAAATTTACAAACCTTTTTTCATCCTTGTTTATCAGATCCATTATTATGTTTTCCAGTTCGCTCTTTGCAAAATTCGTAAGTTCATCATATCTTATCCTGCCACGGATGTATTTGACCTTGTCCCTTTTATCCTCCCCTATGTAAATCCTGTCTCCCAGCTTAAGCGTCTCATCTTCCCTTATGATGACCTCAAGCAGGCTGAAGAATTTGTCCCCTACAGCCTGTATCAAAGGCTCCGCTTTTCTATCGTTTGCTTTGCCATGAGGGAGAAAATCCAATACTATTACGTATTCGTCTTTCATCATCGAACCACCATAGGACTAGACCTTTTTCACAACTTCGATGATCTTTTCAATCTCTTCTTCTGCAAAGTTAACATATTCCTTGTGAAGCACTGCTCTCAAGTCATCTTTGTCCTGAGGCAAGAAATTAGCTATTGAAACTATTTGCTTGTCCCTCAGCTTCTCAATAGTCTTCAGCTCATTTACAAGGCTCTTTATCTTTTCGGGATCTGCCTTTGAAAATTTTCTCAAAACTTCAAGGGAATTCTTTTGTTCGTACTTCAGCTCTCCTTCTTTCTCTCTCTTTTCCAACACTTCCCTCGCTTCTGAATCTGTTACTATTTCCTCGGATGATACGTTCAATCAAATCCCCTCTAGGCCTATAAATTAATTCACAACTACTTAAATAAAAAGTTAAGCAGTTCTAAGATGCTCCGGCCTTGCAATCAATTTTTTAACCCTGCTACCGTCTATTATCTCAACTATGTAGCTCCTGCCCCTTGTACCGGCTATGATG
>DATEUU010000106.1:0-2900 GCA_035283025.1 archaeon
TTTTGACTAATTTTGAGAGCGTAATAGTCTTCAACGCTGAATTGAAGACCGAACATCCTTGGCAAAGTCAGCTTAAGCACATCCATTGTCGAGAGTTTTTGCAGCGATTTGATGAGCTCTGGCTTTTGTCACGAGAGAGCTTCGAGCAGGGTCTGATTGATAGGGAGGCTGAGAAATGGGGCAAAAAGACGAAGAAGAGCCCTGTTGATAAGCAACTTCTAGCTGATTTTACGAGATTTCGAGAATTGCTCTCGAAGAATATTACGAAACTGAACCAGAACAAGAATTTGACCGAAGACGAGTTGGATGAGTCAATTCAGCGGATTCTTGACAGGCTCATTTTCATTAGGAATTGCGAAGACAGGGAACTCGAAGCAAGAATACTCATCTCCAATCTGAGAGAATGGGAGAGCAGAGGCAAGGGACAATTAATAAAAAGTCTTAGAGAGGTTTTCGCCTATTTTGATAAAGAATACAACAGCAAGATATTTGCGCATCATTTGAGTGACGATTTAGAAATCGACAACGAAGTATTGCATGAAATAATAGAGGGTTTACACCACACAAAAGACAATTCAGTTTTTTATGACTTTTCGGCTATTGACGCTGACATTTTGGGAACTATTTATGAGCAATACTTAAGCCATATTTTGAAAAAGACAGAAAAAAGGGCAAAACTTACTGAAAATTATACTCATCGTAAAGAACAGGGAATTTACTATACTCCCACTTTCATAGTTGACTACATTGTGAGAAATACTCTAGGAAAATTGTTGAAGGAGAAAGAAACTGATATCGAAGAAATAAAAGTGCTAGATCCTGCTTGTGGTTCGGGTAGTTTTTTGATTAAAGCTTTTGATGTCCTTAACGAACACGTCCGTAAGAATGATAAAGATTACAGCCAGACACAGCTAGATGCTGAGACTGGCACATTCAAACGGAAAGTCAAGATTCTTCAGAGCAACATCTTTGGTGTTGATCTGGATAAACAAGCTGTAGAAATTGCACAGCTTAACCTCTTACTGAAAATTGCTGAAAAAGGACATAGGTTACCCTTGCTGGAGCAGAACATTAAGTGTGGAAATTCTCTTATTGCCGACCAAGAAATTGCTGGCTCTAAGGCTTTTGACTGGGACAAGGAATTTGAATCTATAATGACAGAAGGCGGGTTTGATGTCGTAATTGGGAATCCACCTTATGTTCGCCAAGAGGAACTAAGCGAAATAAAACCTTACCTTGAAGCAAACTTTGAAACGTATCAAGGCACAGCAGATCTGTTTGTCTATTTCTTTGAAATAGAACTAAAATTGCTGAAGGAAAATGGCTATTTTGGCATGATTGTCTCCAACAAATGGCTGAGAGCAGGGTATGGAAAAAGCCTCAGAAGATTCTTAACTGGATTCTGGATTGAAGAAATAATTGATTTTGGAGATTTGAAGGTGTTCCCTGATGCTACAATCTATCCATGTATAATCATAGTCAGGAAAATCAAGAGGCAGAATCCAGGAATAAAAATCTGCAAGATGGAAACATTGGCGTTTGGCTCTCTTGAAGCACACGTAAAAAATAACGCGTTTCTCGTCAGTCAATACGACTTGAGCGAACAAGAATGGAATATCCAGAGGAGAGAAGGAAATGAACTGCTCCAGAAAATAAGGAGTAGTGGAGTGCCAATTGAAGAATACGTCGGTGCAAAAATATATCGAGGGATTCTAACAGGTCTAAATGAAGCATTCATAATAGATGAGTCCAAAAGGGATGAATTAATACGTGAAGATTCAAGAAACGAGGAAATTATTAAGCCATTCTTAACTGGAGCAGAATCTAAGCGTTACTTAATCAAATCAAGTAAGAAGTATGTTGTGTTTACTAGAAGAGGTATTGACAAATTTCAATATCCTTCGATTTTGAGATATTTAGAACAATTTAGGGATAAGCTATCTCCCAAAAAGAATAAGGAACAAGAAATTGGAAGAAAGCCAGGTCCCTATAAATGGTATGAGATTCAGGATTCCACAGCATATTATGGAGATTTTGAAAAACCAAAGATAATATGGGGAAACCTAACTACTAGGTCTTCTTTTTCGTTGGATGAAACTAACCGATTTTATGTCAATGCCCCTGCATGTATCCTGCCAACTAACTCAAAGTATGTTTTAGGCATTCTGAATTCTAAACTGATGTCTTATTTCCTGAAATCCATCTGTGCAGAAAGACAAGGGGGATTCATTGAGCAAAAACCAGTTTATGTTTCACAAGTTCCTATCAAGAAATCAACGGAAGCTCAAGAAATCGAGATGACGAATCACGTGGAAAAAATGCTACAGCTAAATAAGGCACTGCTTGAGATTGGAGATAAGCTGACAGATGATAGAGCTAGAATAGAAAACCGAATCAAGGAGCTTGATTTGAAAATTGATGAACTGGTTTACAAGATTTATGGGATTACTGAAAGCGAGAAGAAGATTATTGAAGATACCCTGAAATGACTTCAATCAGAAAGCAATATCACGCATCAAACCCCGAACTCACGGCGGCTATTTTGTTCCTTCATAGCCTTTCAAAAGTTGGTCTATGCCTTTTCCGACTTTTTCGCCCATGTAGCCGCCTTCCAACACGAAAAACGTGGGTTTTCCCAACGCAGCTATACGCTTGCCTATCTCCATGTAACTTTTCTCCGTCAACCCCAGAGAAGCTAAATCACCTTTGTAAGTGTCAAAACCCGCCGAAACAGCCACAACCCCAAACCTCCCAACATCACCAACCAACCCCAACGCCCTGTCAAAAGTCTCCAAATACGTCTTCTCTCCAACATCGGCAGGTAACGGAAAATTAAAGCAATTCCCCTCCGAACGAAAACCCGTACCCGGATAATGAGGATGCCGATGAAGCGACACATA
>DATEUU010000107.1:0-6123 GCA_035283025.1 archaeon
GCTCGCTCCTTTTGTGGTACATCCTGTTTCCAAGTCCGACCAATCTTAATAATCCCTCCGCTCGGCTTTTTTGCTCAGATTTAGAGACTCCAGCAAAACTCATCGGCAGCATCACGTTCCCCAAGGCGGTCAAAGTCGGTATCAGGTAAAAGAACTGGAAGACAAATCCTATCTTTTCTCTTCTCATCTTTGCAAGCTCATCGTCATCCATCTTGGAAATGCCTATGCCGTCTATAAGAATTTCTCCTTTTGATGGTTTGTCAAGGCATCCCATCAAGTGCAGCAATGTGGATTTGCCACAGCCCGAAGGGCCGATAATTGAAACGAATTCGCCCTTCTTGATTTTCAAGTTAATGTTCTTTAAAGCTACTACAAGTGCCTCTCCCATACCATATGTTTTGTCAATATTTTGAACTTCAATCGCGTTGTGCATTTTCCAACCTTTTTTTAATTACGCTGGGGATGGGATTTGAACCCATATGAGCTTGCGCTCACCAGTTTTCGAGATTCGCCCAAAGTCTGGCGCACTACCTGATTATGCGACCCCAGCATTAATTTATTTTCCTATACCAATATTTAAAAGCAAATCTATTCCAGCCACTATTAATGCAGGTTGGAATCCAAAAGATAAAAAACTTACAATGAACACTGCAATAGGTTTAACTATCAATCTGATTCTCTTCACTTCAAGAAGGATGAACACGATCTCCGCAGCCACAAGTATGATAAGTGTAAATCCTAACCAAGAAAATCCGACCAAATAGTCCAAAACAAAAATAAAAAGTTTTGGCAGGATGCTCATCAAGTCAAACCCCAGCACAAAAATTAGTATCCTAACCATCAAGTCAAAACTGAAGGGATTGAACCAAGATAGGACCACTAAGGCAAATCCTACCAATTCTCTCAAGAACTTCATAAGTTTTTATTGGAATAGCAACAAAATAATTGAGTATGAAGAAGATTTATTTCCTCAGCAGCAACAAGGAAAAGATAAAAGAGATTAAGCTCCATCTAAGGAAATTTGGAATCGAAGTCATTGGTAAGAGGGTAAAACTTTTGGAAAACGAGCTAGAGATGCAGGAGCAGATAGCGAAAGAAAAAGCTGTCAATGCTGCAAAGCTAATCAAAAGACCTGTCATAGCCGAAGACACAGGGTTGTATCTTTTGGCGTTAAACAATTTCCCTGGAATCCATTCAAAATTTGTCTTCAAAGGGATCGGGCTTGGAGGGTTGTTGAAGCTTCTGGAGGGAAAGAGCAGGAAGGCATTTTTCAAAACTGTTGTCAGCTACTGTGAGCCAAATAAGAAACCGATAATCTTCACTGGCATCTGCAGAGGAAAAATATCAGGAAATATAAGAAAACCCGTGTTGCCGAAGGTCCCTTACGACAGCATTTTCATCCCTGATGGTGAGGAAAGGACTTTTTCACAGATGACAAAAGAGGAAAAGGCAAAATACTCTCATAGGGCCAGGGCAACAGAGAAATTTGCCAAATGGTTTGTTAAACATTGAAATTCTTCGGCCATTGATGCGATTTTTTATTATTATAAGACAAATATTAAATATCGGCAATAAGATGACGAAAGAAAATAGGGTAACCACAGGCGTAGCTGGTCTGGACAAGCTAATGGAAGGTGGCTTCGTACCAGGGAGTATAAACCTTATTTCAGGGAAGACAGGTACAGGCAAGACTGCTTTTTGCACTTCTTTCTTATATTCTGGTGCCTTGAAAAAAGAGGTTGGGATTTATCTTACAAGCGAAGAGAGGATAGACGACATTAAAGATGACATTAAAAAAATGTTTGGATGGGACCTTGATTCTCTAGAGAAAAAAGGTTTGATACAATTCATATCGCTGAGACCTGAAATACCAAGAAAAACCATGCGTGAAGATCAGATGGCTGAGCTGACAAAGCTGTACGTATATGATATGATGTCTAAAATAGAGTCTGCTGTGAAAAAGACTAATGCATGCAGGCTTGTCATAGATTCCATTTCAATTATTGAGGCTTTCATCAGAGACAGCTACATAAGGAAAATAGCATTAATGCAGATTTTGAGCAGGATAAAAGAGCTGAAAGTGACAACCTTGCTCAGTGGCTCTGCCTTGGAGTCCGAGGAATGCTTTGCCATTTCAGGGATGACGGAATCCCTGGTAGATGGCGTGATCAAGCTGGAGTTCTCCCCTATACAGGAAGAGTTTAGAAGAACCTTTGTCATAAGGAAGATGAGGAGAACAAACCACTCGCTTCAGATATACCCTTATGAGATAACAAAGAGTGGGATAAAAATAATTGAAATAAGATAGCCAAAGATTCTATTTTGTAAAAATCTCCTGGGTTGGGAAGACCTCAATTCCCGACTTGCCTATTATTCTCATGGGGCATATTTTTGTAGAATGATCAGTTCCTCTCATTTTCCTGACGCATACGGTCCTGATGAATGATTCGCCGACTTTCAACGTTCTCAGGACTATCACCCCGTCTGCGGCGTATTCCTCAATGCCAAAAGTTGAGAGTTGCGTCGAAGCTTCAGGAATTTCACTGACTATCAAACTCGTGCACCCCTTTTCCTTAAGCATGTTGCTCAGGGTGAAAATCAGCCTCCTCAAGTTGAAAACGTCTTTTATATAATAGCCGAGAGCGCTGACAGCATCCAGCACAAATCTTTTTGCTTTAGTTTCTTCTATGGATTTTTTTATCGAATCTATCAGAAGATTTGGCGTGTATATCTCTTTCCATTTGAGCAGGGAGGGTTGGACTATTCTCAGCATCTTCTTTCTCTCCAATTCTTCTATGTCCCAACCGAGTAGCATCTGGTAAAACTTCAATCTCTCAGGGTCTTCCTCTATGGTAAAAAATACTCCTGGCTCCTTTTTTTTAGCACCGTAAACAAGATATTGCATCCCCAGAGTGGTCTTGCCAACGCCGCATTCGCCAGAGACAAGTGTCACATTCCCTTCAGGTATCCCACCTGACATCAAAGCATCCAGACCCGGGATACCAGTCTTAACTCTCTTTAGCGCGTATTTTCCCATCTTTTTTATCAACCCTAAACCCGTAGATTTTCCCAAATTCTTTTACTTCTTTAGAAATCGACAGAATGAAGGAATAATAAACGACTACTAGAGCCAAGCTAGATACCACCAAGACAATATAAAAGTTTTGGATCTGGTAGGAGGTAATTGCTTGATTCATTTGAGGGAAAGTCATCATTAGAATAATTTGAATTGTTAAAAGGTACAATAGGCAGACCATGCACCAAACTGTATATTTGATGATTTGAAAGATATGGCCTGTCAGCTTTTCCAAAGTCTTCAAAAGAGAATAAACAAGATATGCGTTCAGCATGGTTACTAGGCTAACAATCAAAATTGATTTTTGGAACAGGGAATATGGACTGAAGGTTAGAACTATCAGAGATATGAGAATTATGGCAAGGACGAAGCTTGAGCCAAATCCTATTCTCATATTTATATATCACCCTTATTAACATTAATCACTTTATCACAGAACTGACTCATGGAGGAAATAGTTTTCTTGTCAGTTTCCTCTTCAAGCGTCAAAAATATGCAAGTTGTTGAAAGCATTCTGACCTTTGTGGAAAGGAAGTGGGAGAATTTCAGGATGCTCTCTATGGGATTGTAAATGAAGAGTGTTGGCAGGGATTCGAATAGGATGAATTTTTTGCCGCTTCCAATCTTCTCGATGGTCTGTTCGATTGCAATTGAAAGGTCCGTCAAATTTGAAGGAGAGCTTAAAAAAATGCATTTCTCGGTCAATGTGGGCATCTCCACGGCAATCTTTGTGATCATGTCTATGAAAAACAGCTTGTCGACATCCACGCCATTCTCCTTGAGCCACTGATAAGTCGAATCGTATGGCTTGTTAATGACTACGTATATCCCTACGTTCCCTTTTTTGATCATGTTTTTCAATATCTTCAGGATGTACTCTTGGTATGATTTCGACTTCAATACAAGAAGGACTACTTTGTTTTCGATGTCCCTGACGTCTTTAGTCAAATTCGCCATTAATTAAAATTTAGTCTTTCAAGCTTAAAATTAATCGATTGAAACCATTTTTATTCAGATTCTGAACTGATTTAAAGCCGTTTTTTGGCGGTGCCCCCAAATTCTTTAAATAATTCAAAAACGAAAATTAAAAAAGATGAAAGTTGAAACTGGCATACATGGATTAGACAATTCTATAGGAGGAGGCTTCCCTGAAAACTCCGCCGTATTGCTGATAGGACCTCCCAGTACTGAGAGGGAAACCTTCTGCAACCAGTTTATCTATTATGGCTTGGAGAGGGGGGAGTCTGCAATCTATGTTACATTCAACGCTTCACCAGAAGAGATTAAAGGCGATATGAAAAAATTTGGCTGGAATATAGAGGGCAAGATAATCGTCTTTGTGGATGTCTACTCCTGGAAGACCAACGGGAAGGAGTCAAAGTATGCCATAAATGACCCGGCTGATTTGAACACATTCAACATAGCTTTATCGCATGCGATATCCGAACTCAAGAATAAAAATCTAAAAAGATGCTTGATAGATTCACTTTCGGCGCTTTTCCTTTATGTTCCGACTGACCTTTGCATCAGATTTTCATCCGTGGTTTTGAACAAGTTTAAAAAGGCGAACACCACCCAAATGGTGGTTCTGGACAAAATTGCTCATGAGCAAAGATTTTTTACGGATCTAAGCGCCATAACAGACTGTACCTTGCTGATGGATTTAGGCAAAGCAAATAAAGGAAGCCTGAAGATCGCAAGGATGAAAAATGCGAAATATTCTGGCGGGCCACTGAACTTTAAAATCACGAAGAAAGGTATTGAGATATGAAAATATCTGTGGGGATCCAAAAGCTGGATGAATCACTGGAAGGTGGGGTAAACCAAAATTCGTCTATTCTGCTGCTTACAGACACGATGGTTGACAAGTCAAGTTTTGTGCAACATATGCTGTCCTCTCGAATTCTCGATAATGATAATGGCATATATTTGACAACATCGAAACTTCCCTCCCAGATATTGAGCAACATGTACGAGCATGGGTATGAAACTAAAAACATGACCTTCATCGATTGCCTTTCGTACACATTTGGAGGGAAAGTAAAAGGAAAATACAGCCTAGACGTTAAGGTCACTGATACTGAGCCCGCTCTTGAGCGAACTTTTGAAATTTTCAAGAAAGCTCTGGAGGAAACCAAGAACTTCAAATTCGCTGTTTTTGACTGCCTGGAGACTTTCATGGGAAAAAATGCGGACAATGTTGCAAGTAAGATAAAGGAAATGAAAGAGGTCATGAAAAAAACGAGGACGACCTGCATATATCTGCTCACAAACTGGGAATACGACGAGGCTGATATGAAAAAAATTTGCAATTCGGTGGACAAGGTAATTTATCTGGGGACTATTGAGAAAAAGCTTATATGGATGAACTATTTCTATGTTGAGAAACAACCTAAAGTCTTTTTCGTTGTCACGGCCACTGGCGTGAACATGTATATACCCAAAATACTGATAACGGGAGCTTTCCACAGTGGCAAATCATCTATAACAAAAATATTATCAGAAAGGGCAGTCTCTGTGGACAGTCTAGGTACGACTGTAGCTTTGGATCATGGCTATATAGAAAAAAATGGAATGGTCTGTGATCTTTTTGGAACCCCTGGGCAGGAGAGGTTTGACTGGATACTTAAGATCCTATCCAGGGACATATGGGGCATAATACTTGTTGTAGACTCGACAAACCCATCAACTTTTGGGAGAGCTTTGGAGATGCTGGAACAGGTCAAGGGGTATGGCATACCTTTCGTGGTATTTGCGAACAAGCAGGACCTGCCAAAAGCGAAGAGCCCATCTCAAATCAAAAAAGATTTAGGTCTGACCGATGTAGTTGGAACTTCTGTAATCACTAAGAAGGGACTAGAGGACGGACTTAAACTTTTATTTGATAAAATATTCAAAATAAAATAAGGTAGATAAATTGGCGGAGACAAGAAAAGAGCTTGAAGATGTGCTGAAAAACCTGAGAAAAATAGGAGATATTACAGGATCGGCCATTGTGAGACGAGATGGTTTGCTAATAGCTTCAGGCCTGCCGACTGAAGTAGATG
>DATEUU010000108.1:0-2056 GCA_035283025.1 archaeon
TATGAGATCCAGAAGAAAATATTGGGAGTTAAAGACACTGGATATACAGGAGATTTTGGACTGCAAGAGCTGGTGAAAAGATCCGAGGATCTGATGATAAACGCTTCTGTCGTAAAAGAGAGGGAGATTATGGATAGATTCTTCTCGGAATTGCAGAAAGCTGGAAAGGTTGCTTATGGTTTTGTTGAGGTTAATAAAGCTCTGGAACTGGGAGCTGTTGACACCATTCTCATTTCCGAAGGTTTTGATTGGATGCATGCCAAACTCAAATGCGAGAACTGTGGACTTGAAATTGAAAAGGATTTGCCTAAGGATAAAGTTGAAGCTCAAGTTTGCGAGAAATGTGGGAAGCTAGTGAAGATAATAGAAAGCAAAGAGCTTATTGATGTTCTTGTTGAGAAAGCGAAGAGTATAGGGACAAGGGTAGAATTCATTTCTGTAGACACGGGAGAGGGAGTCCAATTCAAAGAACTGGGTGGAATTGGAGCTTTCCTGAGATACAAAATAAGCTAATTTTCCTAAATCCTAGAATCTCATCCTATGTAAAGATAAGCTGATTGGCACATGCCGGGTGTACAAATTTTCGCAGTGTGGGCTCCAGAAGAAAGGTTGCCATAAATTTTAATTGTTGCTGCTTTTCCTGGATTTATTTGTGCACCAATTGAATGTATTGCTTTTACTTCCCCGTCTGTAATGCTTCTGTTGTAAATTCTAACTTCATCTATGGATCCGTCAAAAACTTCATTCCCGAAAGACGCAGAACCTATTCTGAGTGGACTTGAATGATCAGAAACACTTCTTGTATCATCTGCTAGTTCTTGTAAATCACCATTGGCATAAATTCTCAGTTTCGAACCATCGTAAGTCGCAGCAACGGAAGTGTATTCTACAGTAGGCAATGCAGAAATGCTGCATACCATTACTTTTGAACCACTGACCCATCTTTCAAAGCATATATAACCTGTATCTTTTTGGTGGAAGATTAGATAGCCTTCCCTAACTGGTAAGGTTTGATCCTTTTCTACGATTCGTGTCCAACTGTTTGGAATTGTCACATTTGGCTTTACCCATATTGTGATGGAAAATGGAGAAGTGCCTGTAAAATCCAAAGTGTCGTTTAGTTCTACATAGGTATCTATCCCGTTAAAATCCAATGATTTTCCATATTTGCCGTCAACCCATGCTGGGTTGTTAACTAAAGTTCCTGTGTTTCCTCTACCACTGCTGTCAGCAGCCACAATGTCAGAACCTTCGTCGAACTTCCAGTGCCCAACCAAAGAACTATCCTGAGGTTCTACTAGATAAGTGGCAGGAGAACCGTCTACAGTCACAATAGAAAATTGGTCTATGGGAGTGGTACCGTCATTTCTTATTGCTATAGTGTCTTGAAAGGCATCAACTATAGAGAAAGTAGTTGATGTTTTTGAAGTAAATACACCCATAATATAGCCGTAGGCTACGCCGGCCAAACTTATAGTTATTACTATCATCACGATTGAAGCTATTACTTCTGATATTCCTTTTTTCCCCATAAACTAAAATTGCTTCTGTGAGAATAAAAGTCGTTAGTGCTACTGCCTAAAGAGATAGTCTTTTATAAATTAATTTGAAAAATGACAATTAATTAAGTATGATTGGACTGAAGAAATTGGCAATATTCAATTCTATAGCCATCTTAGTAGCTTTGTTAGTATTTTTTCTGTATTATAGCCAGGTTTATATCAGCGATAAAAAAGAAATAACTCTGTCCTCAGAAAACGTCCATGATTTTAATTGGTATAATACCAATGGCAGTTTGCCCTTCTTAAAAGATGGCTCTGCATTTTTTTACGGAAGTAATATGACAAATGTATACTCTGACGCAGTATCTTTCAACTATTTGAAAATCAAAGATTATCTGGTTCTGGATGCTAGCATAGCTGTCAATATCGAAAGTTTTTCTAACTATTCAAAAGAGGATCATTTTGCTATTTTTGCAACAAACGACAAAGTGAAGTATGAAAGAGAAGAATTCGGATTCATGTTGCCAGAAAATGATAATATGTGGTATGCTTAT
>DATEUU010000109.1:0-6007 GCA_035283025.1 archaeon
CCCGTATCTAATCCCGATCGCTCCCTTAGCTTTCGTCCCTCACCGTCAGACCCGTTCCAGGTGGGCGCCTTCGCCACAGGTGATCCCCTCAGGATTACAGGATTTTACCCCTACCCTGAAAGTATCCCCACCCTATCCCGGTCTCAAGTTCAGAAGTATCCAAAGCAAGCCTTTCAGTCAACTGAAAGATTTCACTAAGGACTTTTTGAACCGGCTACGGACGCTTTAGACCCAATAAATCTGGCCATCACTTGGGCTCCGGGTATTACCGCGGTGGCTGGCACCCGTGTTCCCCAGCCCTTATTCACCTTCCCGTTTTCAGAAGGCAAAAGTTCTTGCAAAGCAAGAACACTCCAAGTTCCCTTATCTCGCGTTAGCGAATTGTAAAGTTTTCGCGCCTGCTGCGTCTCGTAAGACCTGGATTCATGTCTCAGAATCCATCTCCAGGCTTCTACTTCCATAGCCCGTACCCGTTATCGGTTTTATGGTTCTTTACACCATAAACAGCCTGATAGGATGCAGTCCCATCCTTATCCGCCGTAGCTTTGGGCATAAAATCATTCCAGAAATTTATGCCTATGGGGTATTGAGTTCAGTTTCCCGAATGTATCCCCCTGATAAGGTTAGGTTGGCTGCACATTACGGAGCAGTTCGCCGAGGGCTTACCCCTCTCGACTCGCATGGCTTAGTCGAACTCGGATAGCAATGACCTCTGGCAGGATCAACCAGAATTGGCGGTTCTACTCTTCTAGGTTTCACCAATCAACCTACCCACATCGTGATTGTGGACTAAACTATATCGTGAACTAGAAAGAACTTGTCATACTTGGCATTTGTGCCATTGTCTAAGTCTAACGCCAAGTTCACGACAGAAATAAGATATCGCTCTGAATCTATTTAAAACTGATGGAAATTAGGAATCGTTTTATATAGTTCTAACAAAATACAAGTTATGAAAGTTGCGGACAGGGATAAAAGGCCTGGCGTTGGTATCGGCGTGATGATTCTAAAGGATGGCAAGGTCCTTCTCGGAAAAAGGAATGACGATCCGGCAAAGGCTGACAGCCAGTTGCACGGGGAAGGGACTTGGACCATGCCCGGAGGAAAGCTCCACTTTGGAGAAAGTTTTGAAGACGCAGCTTACCGGGAAGTTCTTGAGGAGACTGGAATAAAAATAAACAAGGAAAAATTGAAATTCATAAGCCTGACGAACGATAGAGTTGAGGATGCCCATTTTATAACAATCGGTTTCCTTTGCGAAGATTTCGAAGGCGAGGCCGGAACCATGGAACCAGAAGAAATAACTGAGTGGAGATGGTTCGGACTGGATAATTTGCCAAGGATTATTTTCTTCCCAAGCGAAAAGATTTTGAAGAACTATTCTGACAAAGAGATTTACAAAAATTGAAGGGCCCGAACCGGGATTTGAACCCGGCCCTTGAGCTCCACAGGCTCATACGCTAACCATTGTAGGTCTTAAGACTGGCTACGCTATTCGGGCCATGATTCTATCTAAGACTGTTCTGTTTAGATTGAAATTAAAGTTTTGTCAAGCTTGAGCAAGATAATAACCGGCTGCTTTTTCCCTAGCTACCCTTTTAACAACCTTTTTGTTCAAAAGCATAGCTACCACATTGGCAACTTTCCCTTTGGGCATCATCGATGCCTTAGCAATATGGTCTACAGTCTTTAGCTTGTCTTCAGCTATTGCCTTAAGCAGCTTCATTGCCTCAACAACTTTTTTCTCATCGTCTGTTAGTGTCGATTCATCCAATTTATTCACCTTTTTTCTGTAAATACTTAGTTTGGGATAGATTTAATAATTTTAATAGTTTATGCTGGTAGTGGGATTCGAACCCACGACTTCGGCGTTTCTTATATCATCTTGGGATCAAAGCTCATAGAGAATATGAGCGCCGCGATCTAACCGCTAATCTATACCAGCTTAATACATAAATACTGTAGCAAGATAAAATAATTAAAATAGTGTGTTAGAATGAAAATAATTTTCCTAGGAGCTCCGGGCACTGGCAAGGGAACCTATTCGACAAGAATATCCTCACAGCTTGTAATACCCCACATCTCAACCGGTGACATATTCCGCGAAGCAGTGAAGCAAGGAAGCGAACTGGGAAAAAAGGTTTTGGGATACATGAGCAGGGGGGAGCTTGTTCCTGATGACACAACCATAGCAGTCTTGAAGGAAAGGATTGGCAAACCCGACTGCAAGAAAGGCTTCATCCTAGACGGATATCCAAGAACCATACAGCAGGCTGATGCTCTGGATAAAATTACAGATGTGGACATAGTGATCAACCTAAACATGCCGGACGAAATTTTGATTAAGAAGATAGCTGCAAGAAGGGTATGCAAGAATTGCGGGGAGATATACAACATAGCGGACATAGATGAAACCCTGAATGGCGTGAGGTATACGATGCCACCCCTACTTCCGAAGAATGACTTGAAGTGTGACAAGTGCGGTGGTGAGGCGGTTCAAAGGAAAGATGATGGGGAAGAAGTTGTCAGGGAAAGGCTGGAAGTTTACAAAAGGCAGACCAAACCTTTGATAAAATACTATGGAGAAAAGGGAATGCTAAAAGATGTTTTTGTCACTGCTGGGCCTGAGATAATGATCCCAAAGATCATGAAGATATTGGAAGAAGTTGGAAATTGAGAAAATTATAATCTTTCTTTCAATGCAGATAGGATTATTGGCAAAGCTATCGTCGTATCGCAGCTAACAGTGCAGAGCAGAGATTTTTCATTGACCTTACCCCAGCTCTTGGCCTCATCCAAAGTCGCTCCTGACAATCCTCCATACTCAGGCCTGTCAGTTGTTATCTGCACGACATACTTGTGAGGCTTGTCGGCAATCAAGACGGACTGCAGGATGAAATTTTTGGGCACTCCGCCGCCAAGGATCAGTGCGCCGGTATTTTTCTTCTGTTCCTTCAAGTCGAAATTCAAATTGATTAGATAATCAAGGTCTTTCATCTCATTCACTCTCAACTTATGGTCTTGGGAGTACATCCAGACTTGGATCCCAAGTATGGAATCAACCAAAGCAGGCGTTATTATCTTGACGCCATTCTTCGAAGCAGCCCTAACAATAGAATTCTTATCCTTCATTCTTTTCCCAATCTCATCCATCAGCTCAAATGTCGGGTATTCGCCATCTTTTATCTTCTTCAGGATGTTTTGAATGTTTTTTTCCATGGTCGACATGGTCTCCGAAGGAGAAACAACATCGTATATCCTGTCAAGACCTTTTTTTCTCAGTTTCATGTCGTCGATTTTTGCCGGATTGATCTGCAGGTACTCTTCTCCAAAAGACTGGGCTATGTCATGGGTGATGTTTGACCCGGTCGAGACAATTATGTCAATCCATTTGTTTTCAATCATTTCAACTACGCATGATCTCATTCCCGCTGGCACCAATGCTCCAGACAATCCCAGGAATTTTATGCAATTCTTATCCTTGATCATGGTTTCAAGGATGTCTGTGGCTTGAGAGAGCTTTCTGGCGTTGAAAGCCGTGGACTTCAACTGCTCAACCAACTCGTTGACGGACTGCTTTCTAGGGATAAAATCTTTGACTTTCATATATTTTCTTACTGCAATAAAACTAATATTGATTAGTATGGTAGTCGAGAAGGAAGTAGTAAAAGCATTGGAATCTGCTGGGCTGGAAGATGCAGAGAAACTGATAGAGGTTCCGCCGCAGCCGGAGCTTGGTGACTTGGCTCTTCCCTGTTTTGAGCTGGCAAAAAAAGATAAAATGAGCCCTGCCCAAATAGCGGAAGAATTTTCCAAAAAGATCAAAATCCCAAAAGGAGGAACCATCAGTAGGATTGAGACCAAGGCTGGTTATGTGAATTTTTTCCTGAACTGGGAGAAGATTGCAGAAAGCATTTTGAAACAAATTGGCAAAGGTTTGAAGGTTGATTCTGGAAAAAGAAAAAAAATAATGGTTGAATATTCCCAACCCAATCCCGTCCACCCCATGCACATAGGTCATTCAAGAGGAACTTTTCTCGGCGACGCTCTTGCAAAAATTCTGGAATTCGTAAACTTCAAAGTCGTCAAGGCAAACTACATGAATGACACCGGATTGCAGGTTGCAAAGTTGGTGACTGCCTACGAACTTTGGGCAAAAGGGAAGACTCCGGAAGGGAAGCCGGATTTGTGGCTGTGGGAATTGTACGTGAAGTTTCACGAAGAGGCCGGCAAAGACTCAGCTCTGGAAGATAAAGCAAGGGAGACCTTAAGAAAATTCGAGCTTGAAAAGGATCCTGCCACTTTGAAGCAATGGAATCAGATTGTGAAATGGTGCGTGGAAGGATTTGAGCAGACTTATAAAAAACTTGGGATAAGTTTTGACGATTATCTATATGAAAACAATTTCAGGGCAGATGGAAAGAAGAATGTTGAGAAGCTGATCAGTAAGGGGTATGCAAACAAGAATGAAGAGGGAGCAGTCGTCACCGACTTGGAAAAGTTCGGCCTTACAAACACTATAATCCTCAGGTCTGATGGAACCGGATTGTATCACACAAGCGATTTGGGGATGACACCGTACAAGTTTGAGAAATACAAGCTGGACAGAGCCATATGGGTGGTATCCTCTGAACAGAATCTTTATTTCAAACAGTTGTTCAAGATGCTTGAATTGCTGGATTACAAATGGTTCGAGAACTGCCATCATTTTTCTTTTGAACTGGTCAGGCTGCCTGAGGGGAAGATGTCTTCGAGGGAAGGAAGGGCTGTGATGCTTGATGAAGTTGTCAGCAAGCTTGTGCAGCTGGCATATGACGAGATCAATAAAAGAAATCTGAATTTGGAAGATAGCGAGAAGAGATCGATTGCTGAGAAGGTTGGCATTGGTGCCCTGAAATATGCTATCGTCAAGATCGAGCCTGCGAGGATGATCACCTTCGATTGGAATCGGATGCTGAGCCTTGAGGGTGACACCGGGCCTTATCTGCAGTATGCCCACACAAGGTGCGCCGGCATAATTAAAAAAGCGGGGGAATGGAAGCCTAATTTCAAAACAGAAAAACTGATGGGACAGGAAGAAGTGCTGATCAAGCTTCTAGCAAACTTTTCGAATATAATCGAGAATGCAGCAAAGGACCTGAGGCCTCACTACATTTGCAATTATGCGTTTGATTTGGCCACAGCCTTGGACAAATTCTATGAAGCCTGCCCGGTCTTGAAAGCTAAAAATGAGAATCTCAAGAATTTCAGGCTAACTTTGGTCGATTCAGTCAAAACCATTCTGAAAATTGCTTTGAATCTAGTAGGGATAGAAGCTCTGGAAAAAATGTAATAAATTTTCAATTTCACACAGTAGATGAGATTCGAACCTGTAAAAGTTGTTCTCAAAGATTATATTTTTGGTGAATAAGGATGTGGATAGAAATATTTTATTTCATACGGTTCAAATGGCTCTTCCTGATTTTCATGCCAACTGTAGATTAGAAGATTCGGATTGTTTGATAATGCCCATAGTGCCTGTAGGCAATGGCCGCATGGACTTCCTTCAGAACCTTCACGCTTTTTGTTGCGGGTTATCAAAACAGCTTCAATCTTTTTTTCTCCTTCGGAGATAGCTTTGAACAAAGCTACTCTTTCTGCACAGTAATCTTGTGGTATAGAGAGTAGGCAACACCCACCATATATTTTACCAGAACTACCAAGAATAGCAGCGCCAACACGGTGGTCATCACTTTTTTCGTTCGAGTTTTTTCTTGCATTGCTAGCAACTTGGCGCATCTTCAAAAGTGTTTCTTTGGATATCATAATAATTTATAATTGATTTGGAGATAAATAATTTTTGAAAATTAGCATTGTCTCAAAATGTAATCTTGTCGACCTTTTCCTGTATTTCCTCAATCTCTTTTTCAGTCAAGTGCTTGAATCTTTTTTGCTTCATCAGGTATTCAGAAACAGGTTTCTTCTCAACTTCCACAGTAATTCTCTTCACACCGTTCTCTATCTCATA
>DATEUU010000110.1:0-3057 GCA_035283025.1 archaeon
AGCCTAATTATCTCTTTTTAGCATTTAATTCTTGGTGCGAAAACAACTGGGTTTTGGGGATAGAATTTCTATTTAAGGCAAAGCTATTTCAATGATTCCTAAACCGACCAGCACGCTAAATATGATGCAAGCTTTAGCCCAAGATATCTTATGTATCTTTACAGGACCTATAAGTAGCTGAATAGCTGCCGCCCAAATAGCCGAAACAGTGGCAAAATAAGGTATCCAGCCAAAAAGCAGTCCAGGAGCATCACCGTAGGCTATCATCTTAAGCGTGTCCTTTATTGACCCTTTTCCACCTACGGCTCTAAGAATAATGTGAAGATATCCTGTGGAAAACAGAAGGATGAAGACGTAGAAAACTTCAATTAAGATGGGGCGCCATTCAATGCCCAATTTGAAAATTGTTGAAACATCCTTCGCTAAGAATTCAGCTTGACCTCCTGCATGGAGCCCGTTTATATCCTCAAAACCCAGATAGACTTGCAAAGGCGTCAGCAAAGCGGTTGTAGCGCCAATGATCAGCAGGAAAGCTAAGGCATTCAATGTTCTTTCTGAAACAAGTTTCGTTAACGTCTCTGACGGAGCCTTGAGCATTTCAAATGCAAGAGCAAAATTGCGCCTAACAATGTTCATTTTTTCACCTAAACCAGTTTCACTTTTTTTTCAAAGACAGCACCGCTAATCGATACAAGAAATAGCTGATCAAAGACAAGCAAACAAGAAGCAAGATCGCAAGCGCACCAGCTTCAACACCCATGAAAAAAACATCCGAGTGAGTGGGATACTTAACGGTCAGCAATCGCCAAAGAATAGATATACTGACAACGCCCAAAAAGGCGGTAACGCCTAAGAGAACATACTTTCTCAGAGACATTGTTAATCCCTCTATTCTATTGATTCTCATCAAAACTTAATTTTTGTCGTTTTTTAATCCTGTGTAAAGGGCTATCGAGGTAGACTAACAGAATTACACGCACACAAACTTTCCCAGAGAGCGTATTCGGCATATGGGGTAAACACGAACATTTTCAGTGCGCTTAAATTTTCCTAAGGCATATAGTTGAAAGATGGATGAGGTAAGCATGCCATTTACGCCATTTCATTTCGGTCCAGCTTTGGGCTTTGGGCTTCCCTTGAGAAAATACGTGCACGCACCTACTTTCATATTAGCCAACGTAATTCTTGATGTTGAACCTTTTTTAGTGCTTTTTTGCGGGTTAAGATATCCTTTGCATGGATATTTACACACATTCTTTCTGGCTTTCTTCGTAGGTCTTGCTCTTGGTTACGCTATGTTCCTTCTTGAAAAAATCTTGCATCCGCTTTACAAAATGTTCTTGTTGGAGTCAGATAACATGCTAAGCCTAAAATCCTTCTTTGCTGCAGGCGTTTTAGGCACTACACTCCACGTCTTGTTGGATTCTCCGCTGTATGGTGAGATACGCCCCTTTTATCCATTGACAATAAATCCCTTGTACAATCCTGCTTTATCATTAGAAATCTACAGTTTCTGTGTGTGGATAGGAATCCTGGGAATAATCTACTATGCAGCCTTATTGGTCCTTCTGACCTATGAAAAATTATCAAGGCGACAGGATTAATTGCGCGCTCTTTCCTGGTGGGGAAGAAAAAAATATACAATTCAACTCGAAATGATATGAGAATGGAAATGAAGTGGGCTTTAACAAGTTTCATGCACGAAGCTTGGGGCTCAATAAAAGAAGAAATAGCAGAAGCTCAATAAGAGAAATAGAAGGATAGACACCTCTGGGACACTCGAAAGAAAAAACCAAAAGGTGATTTGTCATGGAGTTGAAAATGATACCTGTTGGTAAAATTCAACCGAATCCATTTCAGCCGAGAGAAAGTTTTGAAAAAGAGTCTTTGCAAGAACTTGCTGATTCAATGAAAGGTACTAATGTTATTCAACCTATAGTGGTAAGACGGTACGGAGAAGGTTATCAAATAATTGCGGGAGAAAGACGGTGGAAAGCGGCACAGATGACCCGTCTCTCGGAGATCCCTTGCATAGTTAAAGATATCGCTGAAGAGAGAGTTCTTCTTGAATCCCTTATTGAAAATCTCCATCGGAAAGATTTGGCTGATATTGAAAGAGAAAATGCCATTCACGAATTATGGAAAAATAGAGAGGCTCTTGGATTCAAAACTAAGGCTGATCTGGCAATCGCTATAGGCTTGTACCCTGACAAAATAGAAGCTGATCTTGAAGCTTGGGAATTCAGACACAAAGAGGGGGGAATTCTCCCCTCAACTCCGACCTACATCATATCTCGAACCCAAGGTCTGCCTGTTGAAGAGAGAAAGAAAGTTATCGAAAAAGTGCAAGAGGGTGAGTTTCAAGCCCAAGAAGCTTATACCGCAATCAAAGTTCTGAGAAGAGCCTCTGAACCCATCAAGAAAGAGATGTTGAAACCAAAATCTCGCATCACCCCTAAGATAGCTGAAAACCTTGTGGAGAAACTCCCTGATGAGGAAGAACAGAATGTTATTCTGGAAGAAATCAGACGCCAAAGACTTACTGAGGATGAAATAGAAAGCCGAGTTACAGAAATTCAACGTGCCAAGGAAAAGGGTGAACCTCTAACCAAAGATATGGGTGTTCAAGAAGGAATAAATTACATAGTGGGGGAATATGAATGTCCGCATTGCAAAAAACATTATTTGATAAAATGCGATGGGAAAAAAGATTGGGTGGAATAAAACTATACAAGGAACCTATTCCCAACATTGATGGTATCATAGTTTATTTCAGTAAGACTCCTTCAGACATAGTCTGCCCTCATTTCTGGGAGCTTCGATGGGCATTTGGATGTCCTTTTGATTGTGCCTATTGCTACTTGCAAGGAACAGGAAGAGGAAATAAGAATCCTAAGTTTAGACCAGAAAAAAAGGTAATTGCGGCTGTTGACAAAGCATTTAAACACGAATATTTTTTGAAACATCCATCTATTTTCAATACTGGCGAATTGTCTGATTCCTTGATGAATCCAACGCGCATGAAACAAATCGTAGATTTTTTTGAAACTCAAAACC
>DATEUU010000111.1:0-2500 GCA_035283025.1 archaeon
CTCTGCATACTGCCTGGCCTGGTCAGAGAACTTTGTGTTGCACACTATCATAACCTTGTCAAATTTTATTTCAGTCTTGCCTGAGTGGAAGCCTTCGACAAGGTCCTCTGCGGATGCCTGGGAAATGAGGCAGACGTCTATCCCTGAGTATGTGTGATGATTCATGTGGTGCTTCACTTCGACCAAAAAAGTTTTCCCATCCTTCTTCGCCACTCCGTCTATCTCATGGTCGACGCACTTACCCCTTAATATCCGGTTAGACGTTACTTCATATCCAATCTCTTTCAGCATGATCTGTACAAAAACTTCAAAGTCGGGCTTTGGCCTCAGAAGGCTGATCGCCTCCTTAAGATCTATCTCATGCCCAATCTCAGGCCTGTATTCCTTCAGATATCTGAAAATCAGGTTGAGGATTTCCTTTGTGGTCATACCATCGTATGTCTTCCCTTCAATCTTGTTCGCTATTTCTATTGCCTGCTGATGGTTGGCATGCATCCTCAGGCATGTTTTTATAACCTTCTCTTTCTGGAATTCCTGACTTCTCCCATCGAACTTGACAACCGATACCATTTAATTATTTTATCTGCTGCGATTGAAATAAGGTTTATATGAAAGTCAGGAAGTGCCCGATATGCAAGAGCAAGGATCTGGACTACATGCCTTGGCTGGGGCAGAAATACAGATGCAGGAAGTGCAAATACATGGGAACTTTGGTGATAGAGGAAGATATTCCACCAAGCAAATCTTCTCCAAAAATTTAGGAAATACTTATAAGGCGGGAATGGTAAATTTTAAAAAGATAGTGATGAAATTTTTAAAGTTTCTCGAAGGAATTGTCTGTTCTTTCATTTTTCTGATATTCTTATCTTCCTACGCAAACGCCTATCCAATCTTCGCAACTACCGATAAAATAACATATGCCGTTAATGATGCTTTGACTGTAAGCGGAACCGTGGAAACATCCTCGCAGGTTACTGTTTCTTCATCAGTCTACGATTATAATGGTTCTCTGATTGACTCTTTTTCTGCCACTAGCTCTGGCGGCAGCCCAAACACATTTTCCGTTTCATCTTCAATAAATGACAGTTATTCAGCAGGCAACTATGTTTTGACTGTTTCTAGTGGAAGCACTTCAGTTAATCTTTCGTTCAAAGTCATCTTGAAGAGTATCGAACTAGAAACTTATTTTATCAAATCCTCTGATGACATTATAAATGTTTCAACTACTACGCTCGTAACTTCTGCAAATGAAGAGACTTTCGTATCTGGCGGAAACCTTAGTGAACTTGTAAGCATCTCTTTATCTGGCACGTTGCATTATGGAAGCTATTATATATCAGGGAAGACTTATCACTTTGTTTTGGTAGATCAAACCAACACAAGTGTATATGATAGACTTTATGTCGATGATGATCCTAGGTTCCAATTTTATAATGATACAGAGGATTCGGGCGCCTCGCCAGACGTGGAATATCAAGCACTTAAAAAAGGCAGCATTTTCAGCAATAAGACTTTCAAGTATATTGTAGGAGAAATTGAGAGATTTACAGGAAATAAAGTAATTCTTTTTACACTAGCTGCTGGAAAGCCACCTTATTCCACCTCTGATACTGTAAACTTTATAGTCATTGCAAAGAATTCCACTCATCTGCTTTCTAATCAGGTCATCTCTATCGATATTCGAAATTCAACTGGGAATGTTACTGAGACGTCCGAACACACGACAAACTCATTTGGTTGGTTTGCCGCAAGCAAAACCTTGTCAAATGTGTCTGCAGGTTTTTACATCTTGAATTTGAATGAAAGTTTGGGAATTTTGCCTTTCCCCGTAGAATCATTCAAACTGTTTTTCAACACAGCCGATCAATCAGACAATCCCACTTCAAGCTTCGCTCCAAACTCTATAATAAGATTTTTAGTCACCTCGATAAGTTCCACAGGATTGCCAATAAATCTAACCAGTTTCACTATTGTTGCCTATGCGCCGATTGGCCAAGTAATTAATTTTACAAAAAGTGAGTTCACACAAATTGCTGATGGAATATATAGACTCGATTCGGATTCAGCTGGCGCCCCTACTGGAAGATATAGTGCTGTCATCACTGGTAGCGATGGAACAAATACACAAACCACCTCTATTAGCTTTGAAATCCAGTCTGTCAATTTTGTGGCCGAAGCCGTCAATCCCAGATATATGGATGAGGCACAATCTAGCGGTGCCATGGTAAATGCATTCCCGCCGGCTTTTAACGTGACAATAATAACATTCTTGTCGAACATTTCAGCAGGCGGTATGCAAGCAAAGGGGTCCGAAGGTCCCACCGGTTTGGTTGCTCCAGGCGATTGCAACTCAAGCCTAAAATTGATATCATTAAAAGATGAGAATGGCGCTTCCTATTCTGTAAGTTATCTTGCTATGAATCTCAGTTATGCCATCAATAATTATTTTGGCGCTAATCCATCAGAAATGCCACCGGAACAGATGCTTCAGCAATGCATG